>JASFHE010000740.1:0-3401 GCA_050123415.1 Desulfobacteraceae bacterium
AGAGAGCTTCGAATTAATATACAGAATGAAATTCGATTGGCATCAAGTAGCATAGGTGAATCACAACAAGTTGTAAGTGGCGAAAAATCGGAACCTTATGCAAGTCCTTAACCGGAAATTACTGATTCAAAGTAATTTATTTACAAGATACTAAGTCTCAAAATTATCTTTTTCCATATAAAATTAGAATTCCCAAAAGCGTATTTACGTCTTTCTTTTTAGAAACCTCGATTTTCTAACCAGCGCAAGACGTTTTAATGCAATTAATTAACCGCAGACGTACGCGGACGGTCGCAGACAAGAAAAAGAAATAGTTTTCTAGATCTTGGATACTCGATCCAAGATTCTGGATAATAAAACGAAAAACACAATATCAATCGATCAGAAGCCGGTATCTAGAAACAAGCATTTAGCAACCAGTACCCAGAAACCATAGACCAGAAAATAAAGGAGAAAATACAATGAAAAGATTAAATCTGTTCACAATAATAATCACAGCCATCATATCTCTATTTATATCAGGTTTTGCCTTTGCTGATGATATTTCTGCTGATGATTGGGTAACAAACACAAGCAGTGGAAATACTTATGTTGCTAATGGGAATGTTGGAATTGGCACAAATACTCCAACTGCGAGACTGGAGGTGTCAAGGTTGGATCAATCACCAGACTCAGCATTAAAGGTTTTCCGTGGTGATACTAGTTCGGGTTACCGCCCTACATATCCTATTTTTAATGTATTTAATGGGCAGGCTGGTTCAACAGAAGTATTTAGAGTCCAGGGTAATGGCAATGTTGGTATTGGGGCGAATTTGCCAACTGCGAGACTGGAGGTGTCAAGGATAGATCAATCACCGGATTCAGCATTAAAGGTTCACCGTGGTGATACCAGTTCGAGTTATCGTCCGACGTACCCTATTTTTAATGTATTTAATGGGCAGGCTGGTTCAACAGAAGTATTTAGAGTTCAGGGTAATGGCAATGTCGGTATTGGCACCACATCCCCACAATCAAAACTAGCAGTAAATGGCAAGATAACTGCTGAAGAGGTGGAGGTAATTTCGAATGTTGTGGCTGCTGAGTTCAAAGTAAATGACACATCATGGTCAGATTTTGTATTTGAAGATAACTACAACCTTCCAACCCTCAATCAAGTTGAATTGTATATAAAAGAGAATAAGCATCTACCGGATATTCCATCGGCTAAGCAGGTTGAGGAAGAAGGATTATCTATGGCTGGGATGATGAAGAAACAGATGCAGAAGATAGAGGAGTTGACATTGTATGTCATTCAGTTGCAGAAAAAGAACAGTGAGCTTGAAGCAAGATTAGCAGTCGTTGAGAAAGATAAGTAGCTTGCTCGATGCTGGATGCTTGATCCTGGAAATAAAAAGAACCAGTAACCAGAATCCAACATCTAGAATCCAGAAGGTATCCAGTAACTAGAGACCAGAAAAAAAGGAGAATTGAAAATGAAAAATTCAAATTTAATCGGAAATTTACTTTTAACTATTTTATCTCTTTTTATTTTGTCAGGAACTGCATTTGCTCAAGATACAACAGATGATGCATGGGTAACCAATGGTGATACATATGTTGAGAGTGGTAAGGTGGGCATCGGAACAAGCAATCCTACAGTACCTTTAGACGTGGTTGGAATGATTCGGTCATTAAATAGTGAAGGTGATGCGTACGGTGCTAAATTATATCAAAAAAACAATAAATCAGGTGCGATTTATTTAGGAAATTATGGTGGAACAGATGATGCTGTCATCATCAGTGGCTATGGTAGTTCATATTTTAATGGTGGAAACTTAGGTATCGGTACCACACCCCCTCAATATGGCAAGGTTGATATTAGAACAAATGCTTCAAACACAGGAGGACTTACTCTTTTTTTAGGAACTGGCAATACTGCAAGACACTGGATTAACTCAGATGATGTTTATTTAATTCAGCGAGGGATAACTGATACCTATGGTCTTGCAATAAATAACACTGGCAATGTTGGTATCGGTACTATAACTCCTCAATATGGCAAAGTTGATATCCGAACAAATGCTTCAAATACAGGGGGACTTACTCTTTATCTGGGAACTGGTAATACTGCAAGACACTGGATTAACTCAAACGATGTTTATTTAATTCAGCGAGGAGTAACTGATACCTACGGCCTTGCAATAACAAACTCTGGTAATGTTGGTATCGGTACAACAATTCCCCAATCAAAATTAGCTGTAAATGGAAAAATAACTGCAGAAGAGGTGGAGGTAATTTCAAATGTTGTGGCTGCTGAGTTCAAAGTAAATGATACATCATGGTCTGACTTTGTGTTTGAAGACGATTACAATCTTCCAACCCTCACCCAAGTCGAATCATACATAAAAGAAAATAAACATCTACCGGATATTCCATCAGCCAAGGAGATTGAGGAAGAAGGGCTATCTATGGCTGATATGATGAAGAAACAGATGCAGAAGATTGAGGAATTGACGTTGTACCTTATTGAAATGAAGAAAGAGAATGAAGAGCTTAAAAATCGTGTTACTGAACTGGAAGCAAATAATATGTAGATAGCAAAGATTAGTTTAAAAATGTTGATTTCTTTTTATTTCAAATTAAAGGAGGAATAAATGAAATATAAAATAGAATATACATTATTATTGATTTGTCTGCTTATCTGTTCGAGCGTAGAAATTAGTAATGCTGCGGTAACAATTACACAAATTAAAGGACAAAGCGCCACTGCTTATACCTTTTATGATGTTGCCTGGCATCCAACAAAACCATTAGCAATTATTGTTGGGGCTGAAGGTAGCAGTGATTACAGAGTCTATTTTTATCACGATTCAATATCGGGCAATGGTACTTTGGAGGCAGTGTCAGATAGTGTAGTTAATAGCCATGAATATTTCGGTGTTGCCTGGCATCCTGATGGTGAATTCGCTATTCTTGTTGGTGATGATCAAGACGCGGTTGTCAGGTATGATTTGAGAACAGATACATTTTCCGAGATTAATGTATCGGACAACAATATTATTAACTTTACCAGTATTGCTGTCAGACCTGTAAAGGAAAGTGGAGAATATTATTTTTATATGGTCGCTAATGTAGAATCAGGATATAACGAAATTCTAAAATTATATAAGACTAACGGCATCAGTGGCGTCTCTTCTGTAGCACCATATCAAGCATCAAACAATCCTTGGTATTGCTATAAAACATCTTGGCTTTCCGATGGTGATCACATACTGCTTGCCAATACCGGTTGGGGTACAGGCTCTCCTGGGATATTAGATTACGCGCCTGGAGAGGATACAATAAGTTATGATGGTTATCAAACCGGCAATGGTTTTTCAGTAGCATATCATCCCACGAGTAGTTTTGCCTTATCTGGTATT
>JASFHE010000741.1:0-3398 GCA_050123415.1 Desulfobacteraceae bacterium
ATTGCTGCCAATATCATTACGAAAATGATCGATCGCCACCAAGAAGTCGCCTGTCCTTTGATGCTTCGCCTCATCCACAGAATCTAGGAAGAAGGTTGCTTCTTCATCCTTCTTGAGCCATGCCCTGAATCTGTTTTTTTCTTCAGGAGATAAGATATCGGTCAGCGGCTCGGAGATCAACCGGTCAAGAGGAATGAAAAAGGCATTTTCAGCTTTGGACTGGAGTATCTTGGCGCGTTCCCTAAACTCCCAGGTCTTTCCGCTTCCAGGTTCTCCCAAAATCACAACAATAGGGTGCTTAAGCAAACCTTCCCAGCCAAAACCCGCTTCAAGACCTAAAAGTGATGCAGTATAGCTCTCAAGAGCCGCTTCCTCTGGATTCTCCATTGGATTTAGCTTCCGAAATCGTCGATCCAATTCAATGAACTTCATTGGTTTCCATTTCTGCCCCTTGTCCAACAATTAACTCACAAGTTCCGGCTATCTTACTTATCGGCTTGAACTGTTATACAGAAAGATGAGCAGGTGTTTAAAAAGAAATTATCACAATTTATAGGTATTTTTATTTAGAAAGCATTGGTATAATAGCTGTTTAAGTTTTATTAATCAATTATAAATAAGACTGAAAAAGGCATTAGGCACAGCGCATGGTGCACATGGTATAGGAAAGATAAACATAAAAAGGTATCCACCTTCGCTTTAAGCTACTGCGTAAGAGGCAGGTCACGATATAACGAGGTGGGTTTCCCCGGTAATAGCCCTTTTACGCGTATACACACACAGCAGGCGCGGAATGATATAACCGGAGGATTATCAGCCTTGGTGATTGAATGTGTACTGTATTTGCCTGTTAAGCCATTCTTTATCAACCGTGAATGTCTGCCCTGAAGGGTCAAAACCTGTAAGATCCTGTCTTATTAATTTATTCCTGATGTTTTCAAATAACCTCACAACTTCTTCAGCATATAATCGCTCTCCGCAATGAAGACATACCTCCGCATTTACATGTAAAATGGCTGTATGACTTCCGCCATGTAAAATCTTTTCAACGACCTTATTTTTAAGTTCGCCCCCGCAAATGGGGCATTTATCAAAGGGTAACATTATTTTTTTCTCCTTTTCCTGAAATTGATCCATCGATCCGGATCTGGTTTGTATACGGTTATCAGGACGGACCATCTACTTTCTTCGTTATATACCCATACACTATGAACATGATCATCTCCGAATGTTTGCCCATATACCAGGCAACTTGGATATGGTTTATCGGTAGGATAACGTTCGATTATTTCGCCATGGAACACTGAATAGAATATCTCATCAAAAGTCAAATCGTCAATATATGCCTCTTCATCGGCATGGTCAGTTATTCTAATAAGATGGTTTTATATTGAGTTTATTATGTCTTCAATATTCATGTTATAATAATTGACTCGCCATTTCCGGTTATCTTTACATTTTGGATGTTATACAGCAAGATGATCCGGAATTTTAAAAAAAAATGCCATAATTTATAGGTGTTGTTATTTTGAAAGCATTGGAATAATAGCTAAGATAATCTTATTTATCAATAATAAATAAGCCTGAAAAAGGCATTGGGTATAGGAAAACTATCGAGGTCTGCCCTTTAGATGTGCCATTTTAAAGTGCGTAAAATGGGATATACCTCAAAATATCAATCCAGAAGAGTTTTGACATTTTGAGGCACCCATTTCTCATTATCTCCATAAAAAGGTCTTGATTATACCCGCACCAAAATATACCCTTTTAATTTATAACCAATTAAACTGTTATCGCTAAAGATATGACAGGTTTCTGAGAACTGAATATATGGCCAAAAGAAAAAATAAAAAAAAGACTGAGACTGAAATCATCGAATCAGCAATTGAGAACTCACTTAGACCGGGCTATTTCATTGACTATAACTCAAACAGGTCTTTTGTTTCAGACCTCGAAAAGGTTAAAAATATAATTGATGATTTTGTTAACAAAGAACCTATTCGTTCCATTGATCTTATTGAAATCTTTATAGCTGCCTGTTATGAGAAAGCGGAAGAGATCGATGACTCAAGCGGATCATTCGGCGATTTTATTGAAGAGTTATTTTATTCCTGGGTCAATGCCAGACAAAAGGCAGATTGTGCAGCGAAAGAAACTGTTGATCGTCTTATTGCCTGGATGGATAATGACGACTACGGTTTTACCTATCATCTGGAACGAAACGTTACAAGGCATCTCAATAAAAAAGGATTAAAAGAATTTGCCACTGCCATTCGTACACGGTTTGACGCAGACGGAATAACAAATCAACATCGACTGCAATGGGGAGAAGCCCTTAAGAGCATTTATGCTGCCGGTCGTGACTTGAAATCATACATTTCAATTTGCAATGAGACTGAATTATTGCCTGTTGATTGCGAGATTCTGGCAGGAATGCTTCTTTCACGTCGAAAGCCGGCTGAGGCACTAAAATGGATTGAAAAGGGACTTGAAATCCAGAGCAATAATCAACTGTATCGTGGATCAAGCTATAACCTTAACACCATAAAACGTGATATCCTCACTAAATTCGGAAAGCCTGAAAAAGCACTAGCGGATGCATGGCAACATTTTTCCAAACACCCTGATGAATTCACTTACAAAGAGTTGTTAAAGCGTATTCCAAAACAACAACGTTCAGGATATCACAGCCGTATTCTTGAAGCTATCAGCACTGCTGAATTGGGATCTGCAATTAGCTTACTATTGAAATTAAAAGAAAAAGATGTACTTGCCGAACGGTTACGACAAGTCTCGGATAGCCGTTTACAATCTCTAAGTCATTATACAACAGAGCCGGTTGCAAAAAAACTTGCCAGGGAGTATCCTGACGTGGCAGCTAAACTCTATCAGGCCATGGGATTACGGATAGTAAATGCCAAGAAGAGCAAATATTACGATGCCGCCATATCTAATTTTGAACAGGCTAAACGTTGCTATGAAAAAGCTGGCCTTGAATCAACCTGGATTGAATTGGTTGAAGATGTAAGAAATAATCATTCCAGAAAATATAGCTTCATTCCGGGATTTGAACAGGTGGTTGAAGGGAAAGGTCCAAGCACAAAACCATCATTTATTGAACTGGCAAAAAAACGAGCAAAAAAATGAGTAGTTCAAGTCATTAATCCGGGCTCCCATCACTAATTTTATTTTATATTCATGGCTGAAAAGCATGGGCATCCGCCGCCGCTATGGCTTCGGTCTACGCTAACCACCTTCGCTAAACTTTTTTTAAACAGTTTGCCTGAAAATAAGGGGGGGGGGGAAATATTGCTAACCTATTGATATTACAAGAAGCGAGTCAATTTATAGTGCCAAAAGGTAGTGCCACAGCAAATTCTGTAGACTATTGACATGAA
>JASFHE010000742.1:0-3396 GCA_050123415.1 Desulfobacteraceae bacterium
AGCAAAATAAAAAATATTATAATAGCTAGGAAAAAAAGAAACCTCCTGTTAAGTAGAAGATCACGACAATCAAAAACTTAAGACAGGAGGTTTCAATGTATAACGTAGATGAGCTTACCAGAATAAAGGAATATCGTCAAATAAGGAAAGAAGTAAGAGGGTCAGATAAGTACTTGCTTGTAGGTATAGATGTTGGGAAGGAAAAGCATTATGCATTTTATGGTACTGCAATCGGCAAGACCCTGAAAAGGAAGCTGGTCTTTGGGAATGACTTCAGTGGTATTGAGATGCTGATGGACATTGCGAATGGTTTGAAGTCTGACAACAACCTGGAGAAGATAGTATATGGGATGGAGCCTACAGCAAATTACCATAAACCCCTTGCAGAGTATCTGATAAAATGTGGATGCAATGTAGTGCAGGTATCGGGTGTTTCAGTAGCAAGAAACCGTGAGTTACTGGATGGCAGGTGGGATAAGCATGATGGCAAGGACTCAGCCAATGCAGCGGATCTTATAAGCCAGGGCAAATGCCAGTACTATGATTATCCTCCTGTGGAAATGAGAGATCTTCGGGAATTGCTTTCATTGAAGAGGATGCTGAAAAAACAGGAACACAGGATGAAAGTGAGGATAAGGAATAATCTTATAGCTCAATACTTTCCTGAGTTTGACAGTCAGTTTGCAAAGGGATGCTCTGAAAGTCTGGCTGTAGTTAAGTGGTGCATAAGGCCAAAAGCTATTAACCTTATGTTACGTGAAGAATTTGAGGATCTGGTAGCGCCCAGATTAAGGACAAGAGCTCAGGCAGATAGAGTAAAATCTATATGGTTTGATGCCAATGAATCAATAGGGTGTGAAGCTGGAGAGGCATTGCAGTTTGGGGCAAGGTTAATGGTTGAGGATTTACAGAACATAAGAGCCTCTATAAAAGCGGTAGATAAACAGATAGCAGGCATATGCAGAAAGTTCCCCGAATACAATGTTTTAATGACCATCCCTGGCTTTGGCCCGGATATATCATCTAAAGTATTAGGAGCCATTGGAAATCCCTTCAGGTTTGATAATGGCAAGCAGGTATTAAAACTTGTCGGCTTTGACCTCAGCGCTATCAGGACCGGAAAGACTTCTGACAGAGCGATTCCTAGAATCTCCAAAAGGGGAAATGCTCATTTAAGGTATGCTCTTTATCAGGCAGCCTTCGTTGCATCAACAAGTGATAAGTACTTTAAGAGATATTATGCCAATCAGATTCTTGGCAGAGAACGAGAGAAGGGTATAAAGACCAAGATGAAGGTAAAGCTTGCGGCGAAGATGCTGATAATAGCGTGGACATTGATGAAGAAGAAGGAGTCGTTTGATCCGGCCTATTTAAATATGGAATAAAAAAATATATCAGTACGGCGAGAGAGCCCGATTACGGACGTTGAGACCATAGGATCTCTGGAGGGACAATACAGGGCCTCTCGTTTAAATTTGATAACCTGGATTAAGGATTATGGGTGATTGCCTGGCGTGCAATACACCGGATTTGTAACGATTAGGTATGAGATTTGTAGTAGCGGGAGACTCGCCGATTTTTTTTAAGCCTTTTGGCTGGAGGGGACGTTTGCCTCAAAAATGTCACTCCTCCAACCATTTGATATCGTAATATTTATTTTTTACCTTGACAGGAGACTATAGGATTGTCTCTGGATATCACCCGGAAATATGGATCAATAGGATTAGTAAAATATATCACTCCTACCTCTCAGAAGCTTTAGCTCAATAATTCAATAAACAGATGTTCCTTTTTTTATTATCAATAATATAGTGGATGAATTGCAGACTATCCATTCAGATAAAAATTAAAACCGGGTTTTAAATTTAAAAACATATTTCCTGGCTAATATGGTTTGACAAGCCATTAATTGGTTCATTATACTTGCTCTCTTATCAGGGCCTGACCACTGGCACATATAACCAACTGTTATTTAACATAATTTTCTTTTCAATATTTTGGCACAATTTATGCTTTATTAAATATTTCAGATAAAAATGGTTTCTAAAGCCACAATTACTGGTATTGCGGATCATGTTTATCGGAACGTCTTACCATTTTAGTTAAAGTAACGATTTGCGAAACAGAGGTTTTCCCCACTGCATTTTTGCATGGTAATTCATTATTCAGGAGGGAACGGAAATGAGTCCATTCATCAAAAAATCATTGTATTCTTTAATAATATTTACAGGATTGGCTGTGGCAGTATCGGCCCATGCGGAAACTGAAAATATTGAAAAAACCTTTTCAATAAATAAAGGCGGGACCCTGGTTATTAATAGCGACCTGGGCTCGATTGATGTTGGAACCTGGGATAAGGGTGAAGTATTTGTGTCAGTAAAAAAGAGGGCTCGCAACCAGGAACGGCTGGACAGGTTTGAAGTGCTGATGGAGCAGAGAGGTAATAATATATATGTTGAAGGAGAAAATGAACGGCGCAACCGTGTTAGGGTTGAATTCCATGTCAATGTTCCCCGGGAATATAACGTGGATCTAAAGACCGGCGGAGGATCGATTGACGTCGCTGATATTAATGGTAATGTTAAACTGCATACAAGCGGCGGCAGTATCTCTATCGGTGATGTTGATGGCGGCGATATAAATGCCCATACATCAGGAGGCAGTATTAAAGTCGGTGATGTCAGGGGAAAGGTTAAAGTTGATACATCGGGAGGTAGTATTTCCATAGGGAATGTTACAGGCGGAGATATTGACGCACACACATCCGGCGGAAGCATCAGAGTATCAAATGTCGATGGAAACCTTAATGTGGATACATCCGGCGGAAGTATCCATCTGGGCAAAATATCCGGTATATCGTCTATACATACATCAGGCGGAAGTATTTCACTTGAGCAGGGCGGAAATAATGTTAAAGCTCATACTTCGGGCGGCAGTATTAATATCGGCCCGTCAAACGGCAAGGTTAAAGTACATACGTCAGGCGGAAGCATCAGCATTGGTATGACAGAGGGAGATGTTGATGCGGATACATCGGGTGGTTCAATAAAAGTTGAAGGAAGCAGAGGAAAAATCCTCATAAATACTTCCGGAGGACACCTGTCTGTCAATTCAAGTGAAGGACCTGTCAGGGCACATACATCCGGTGGGAGTATTAAAATTCTGCAGACCAGAGGGGCTATTGATGCTGAAACATCCGGTGGTTCAATTGAAGCCGAAATGATTCAGACCGATAACAGTAAAGATACACATGTGAGTCTGCATTCTTCGGGCGGTGAACTCACTGTTTATCTGCCAGAGACAATTGAAGCAACTGTTTCGGCCAGATTAAAAATATCCTTGTATGCAGATCGTGACTATCAAATTTATTCTGATTTTCCTTTATCCATAAAAGGT
>JASFHE010000743.1:0-3390 GCA_050123415.1 Desulfobacteraceae bacterium
GTCCCCTCCAGCCAAAAGGCTTAAAAAAAATCGGCGAGTCTCCCGCTACTACAAATCTCATACCTAATCGTTACAAATCCGGTGTATTGCACGCCAGGCAATCACCCATAATTCTTAATCCAGGTTATCAAATTTAAACGAGAGGCCCTGTATTGTCCCTCCAGAGATCCTATGGTCTCAACGTCCGTAATCGGGCTCTCTCGCCGTACTGATATATTTTTTTATTCCATATTTAAATAGGCCGGATCAAACGACTCCTTCTTCTTCATCAATGTCCACGCTATTATCAGCATCTTTGCTGCAAGCTTTACCTTCATCTTGGTCTTTATGCCCCTCTCTCGTTCCCTGCCACAAAGCTGATTTGTATAATATCTCTTAAAATCACTATTACGTGTTGAGGCTACTAAGGCTGCCTGATAAAGAGCGTACCTTAAATGAGCATTTCCCCTTTTGGAGATCCTAGGTATCGCTCTGTCAGAAGTCTTTCCGGTCCTGATGGCGCTAAGGTCATATCCTACAAGTTTTATTACCTGTTTACCATTATCAAACCTGAAGGGATTTCCAATGGCTCCTAATACTTTGGATGATATATCCGGGCCAAAGCCTGGTATGGTTAATAGATGATGGTATTCAGAAAACTCCGTGCATATCTTTGCTATCTGTTTATCTACCGCTTTTATAGAGTCTCTTATGTTCTGTAAATCCTCAACCATTAACCTTGCCCCAAACTGCAATGCCTCTCCGGCTTCACATCCTATTGATTCATTGGCATCAAACCATATAGATTTTACTCTGTCTGCCTGAGCTCTTGTCCTTAATCTGGGCGCTACCAGATCCTCAAATTCTTCACGTAACATAAGGTTAATAGCTTTTGGCCTTATGCACCATTTAACTACAGCCAGGCTTTCGGAGCATCCCTTTGCAAACTGATTGTCAAACTCAGGAAAGTATTGTGCTATAAGATTGTTTCTTATCCTCACTTTCATCCTGTGTTCCTGTTTTTTCAGCATCCTCTTCAATGAAAGTAATTCCCGAAGATCTCTCATTTCCACAGGAGGATAATCATAGTACTGAAATTTGCCCTGGCTTATAAGGTCTGCTACGTTGGCTGAACACTTACCGTCATGCTTATCCCATCTGCCATCCAGTAACTCACGGTTTCTTGCTACTGAAACACCGGATACCTGCACTACATTGCATCCACATTTTATCAGGTACTCTGCAAGGGGTTTATGGTAGTTTGCTGTGGGCTCCATCCCATATACTATCTTTTCCAGGCTATTGTCAGACTTCAAACCATTTGCTATATCCAGCAGCATCTCAATACCGCTGAAGTCATTCCTGAATACCAGCCTCCTTTTCAGGGTTTTGCCGTTTGGCGTTCTATAAAATGCATAATGGGTTTCCTTCCCAACATCTATGCCTACAAGCAAGTACTTATCTGATCCTCTGACTTCTTTCCTTATTTGACGATATTCTTTTATTCTGGTAAGCTCATCTACGTTATACATTGAAACCTCCTGTCTTAAGTTTTTGATTGTCGTGATCTTCTACTTAACAGGAGGTTTCTTTTTTTCCTAGCTATTATAATATTTTTTATTTTGCTAAGTTCGGTCGTATATCCTTTTAATTTTTTGTTATATAACGTCCATAAAACTAAAAGTTACCAAACCTGATAGGGTGCCTTAAAGTTATATGGACGCGTAAACCGGGTATGTTTCCTTATCCGTATTATTTATAGAGCCGGGATATATGGAAATATTTTTCCAGGGTCTTCAACATTCCAAAAACATCATCAAGGGTTTTAGGTGGGTTTGTTACCAGAGAATCCCAGTATCTGACCTCTTCAAAGTCAATATCCCGGATGCCAGGATTCTGTTTTTTCATGACATTAATAAATTCCTGGGCCACAATTCCATAACCGCAGGTGGTAGGATGTACTCCATCAAGAGAAATAATTCCTCCATTTTTTAAATTACCGCTCTGACCGATTTCAAAAAACCGGACACTAAGATCACTGATAGCGGGATCAAGACTATAACCTGGCTTTCCATAATTTCTTCTTACCGCCAGTTGATCAAGCACCATGCAGGTATCAACAACATGCCAGCCATTTGATTCGGCACATCTTTTAATAATATTATTGTACTCATCAATATATGTATCTATTTGTTTTGCCTGCTCGCCTGTAAGATGGGGGTCTCTGCTCTCTTTAAAATTTTTGTCCTGGATATAGAAATGGGTGTAAAAGTCGAAATATTTGTCACCTCTTGGGAGATGACCGCGATCTTTCATGACTCCCCTTGTTATAGGGGGGATGGTTACATGGGGAACAGTAGCAACATATACATTTTGTGCATTTATCATGTTAATATAATTTGCAAGTTCTTCATACTCTTTACGGAAGGCTTCGGGATGCCACAAGGTGTAATCAGTCTTTACTCCCGGCGGTTCAGGCCCTGTCTCAATAACCTTTAAACTTATAACCGTTCCCAGGCAATTATTTGCACCAAGCCATACAATAAGGTTGTCTATTCCCTCTTCCTGACTGATTCTCTGTGCAATCCGGACCTGAGAGTCCTGTTCTCTGGTAGAAAGCTGTGCCGGGTTAAGAACACGGTAGGCGGTTCTCAATCTTGCTTCCGAAGGAGGCTGAAACCAGTTATCTTTAGGATCTTTAATTTTTCCGCTGCAATATTCTGCGGTGATATTGTACGCGTCTGCAACCTCAAAACCCCAAACCGCTAAATTGTGAAAAGAAGTATTCTGTGTTACCTGAGATCCCTTACCTCTTTCCCAGTAATCCTCAACATCGTCGATGTAATCAAGTACGGCATCAATGGCCAGGGGCCATTCAAACATGTTGATATTGTGACCATATTTTTCTTCCAGTTTTCGGGCCAGTGTTTCAATGTTAAGAGGAAAACCACCCATCCCAAGAAAATTTGGGACACGAAACTCAGAGACACTTATCCCCATACATTCAGCAATCATAGCCGGATAGGATAAATGTGTTTTACTGATAGCAAGCGATTGAAATCCCTGAGTTAAACTATCTCCAATAGCTACTAATCTTGCCATAAATACACCTCCTTGTTAAATATTTATCTATTCAAAAATCCTGACTGAAAAGCTTTAAATCTTACTTGCTGCTTTATGTAAAAACAAAGACGTTACTGACAAGCTTTTTAAGAAAACTAAAGAAAATGATCTGCTAAACAGATGTTGTATAGGAAGAATACCAAAGACTTTTATGGCTGGCCTTTCATTCTCAAGGGAGTTAAAGTCGCCAGCAGTATTACCGATACAAAAAAGGGATTTCACAGGAGATGCCAAATATTACAATGAAATCCCTTTATCAGTATTCACTTACATTGCCGGCGGAGGACT
>JASFHE010000744.1:0-3389 GCA_050123415.1 Desulfobacteraceae bacterium
GGGAATAAGACTAGACGCGTACACATTTAGCGGGCCGTACAAACTATTTCAGTTTCAGGCACCAAAATCTGCAGGGATTTATGCGATCCTGAAGGACAACCCGAACAAAGCGGTCGACGTCCTGTATGTCGGACAAACCAAAGACTTCTCTGATCGCGGTCTAATCAGACTGCATCACCGATACCGGTGCTTTGTGGAAAACGCCGGTGGAGAATTCAATGTGATGGTCGCGATATTACAGATGCCGACATCAACTGAGGATCAGCGGAAAAAAGTTGAATCAAGACTTATCGGGGTCTATAACCCACCGTGCAATAGAACGAGCTAGTACCAGTCGCCCTCTGTGTCCGAATAAACACCGTTGACATTGACTACGTTCGGCCAGAGGGCGATCTCCTTTAATTTTGTTGTTTTCGAGGTGCGATAAAATGCTGACAGGATTTATTGGTTTTAAAACGGGCATCATTGTGGAGGTTTATATGAATCTGAAAAATAAATATAGACCGATCTTACAACGGGAGAGAAGTATCTCAATCGTCTGGCACACACAGAGCAGACAGAACTCCGTCATTCGGTGGATCAGTCAATGCATTCTATGCTTCTCAAAGTTGTTCCCGCGGCATATCCGTCGTCCGTACATGCACCATTACCATGCGGCTGTCTGTTAATATGCTGATCGGCCGGGAGATTGACTGATGACCTGTCACGACTTTTTTCCGGGAATATGCCAGCCCGGCAGGGGAAAGCGTGGTACAACATAACCTGTAATCTTGTATCTCTCATGAATTACTATATTAAATTGAATCGAATGGAATTCAATAAAAAAAAATACTTTTTCGTTGACATAATATGTGCATGCGATGTACATTTAATGTACATAACCTGTTTACGGGCCGTCTCATCCTCCTCAATGCATGTCCTGTGAGACGGTCTGTTAAAAAAAAGGCTAATCATCATTTCGGGCCTTGATTTTAATTGTTGCGTTTGGTAGAGTTTGATTATGATAAGAATAATTAACACAATATTAAAACCTTTCGGACGCGAGATATGCAGAATAGAAGAGACTGTTCAGCCAGATCCGCTCTCATCTGCATTTGAAAGTGCGTTGATTGCATCGATGGGAACGGACAAACTCATGATCGTTCAGATTGGAGCAAACAACGGAAAAGATGGAGACCCGTTGTATCAGTTCATGAGGAGATTTGAAAGCCGGACAAAAATACTCCTTATTGAGCCGCAGGAAAATATCATCCCGCATTTGATTTTAAATTATTCATTCCATAAGGATTGTACGGTGTGGCCCGGATGCATCGGAAGCAAAGGGGCAATAGAACTATTTGCAATCAAAAAATCCTGCTGGCCTTATGTGCACGCTGAATATGCAAAGGGCTGGCCTGTTTACCGGGCACCAAGCGGCGTAACCTCTTCAAACAGAGAGCATGTTGAGCGATGGGCGAAGAACCATATAAGGCATCAGGATGCCGTAGAATCGATCATCGTTGAAAGCACGCCGTTATTGCCATTAATGGAACGCTTAGGTCTCATACCGTCTTATGACGTTCTTCAGGTGGATACTGAAGGGACCGATGATATTGTGATCGAAAATTGTTCAATAGACATAGTCAAACCGAAAATAATCCACTTTGAACAACACAGCATAAACAACAGGATAAAAGAATATTTACGAGGTCTTGGATATATTACGACATCGCAGGGAGATAATTGTCTCGCGATATTACCTTCACCACAGGCCTAGCGGACATTGGGCGTCTTTAACTTTTGTTTTTGCTGGCATATAACAGCGGCAGATTCGACAAAATAAATGCCTGTTTTGGGGAGATGGGTCTTGCTTTGGTAATTCTTTAAGTATGTTTGGCAATCGAGTATCAAGCCATGTCTGTTCAGCACATCCGTGGCATTTTTTTACCCGCTGTGCCCACGCCGGATGTTTGTATCCGGTCATTTTTGATACAACATCTTTAGTATACCCTTCAGCAATTTGACGGGTGACTTTAACGCCTTTTTTTATTTTTCCACAACAACTCACGGATTACACCTTCCGCGTGAATCTTCCATTGTTATGCTAACGCCGGGGAGAGTCGTGTCAAATGAGATAAGATCATGACCCGGAAAGAAAAGAGAACAATAAGCATCGTCACCAAGATAGTATCCATCAAAAGGTGTATATCCGGTTATTACATTTGGACAAACGCACTCCCCATCTAAAACAGTAAAGGTGAAGCGTGCAGTGAAATAATGTCCATTTGTAGCACAGTTATAAATTGTACAACCGCTTTGTTGCGGCACAAATTTATATCTTAGAGCCCCAGCCCCCGTACCAACTTGTAATCTGATATATAGCTTTAGCAATAAGTCTGACTGGACCGGAGTCCCAGAACAATCTGGCGTAGAAGGTTCAGGTGACCCTCTATCGTACACACGTGCATACGCTCCATACGATGAAATATCAATACATCCCTCCCAAATGCACGCATTAGTGTCAACCTGTTCAATTAAGAATTGGCGTCCATTTGCAACATAGGCCGCTCCATCAAGCTTTACATCAGCATAATTTCCGTCAAAAGTATAATATTTTAGACACTCATCGGTCAACCCGGAGACCGTCACAAGAATCCATCGCGGCGTAGTCCCTTCCGGACAGAACTGACATCCGGAAGCGAGAGTGCAGCATGTCCGGCAGGCAAGCCCGTTATATTTGTAAGCTTTTAATGTACTTGGATCGCGATATAGCAACATTATACATCACAGTCTCCGGCAGAGATGGCATTCCCACCGACATATTCCCATCTGGATTCCTCATCGTTGTACAGGACAAAAATCCTGTCCCCGTCATCGAACAGCGGGAAGCAATCGGACAGATTCGCATTGCCGCCAATAATCTCAAAATAGACGCTGACTATATTCCCGGTCCCGTCTGTGTCAAGATAACAACTAATAGTTTTTCCTGTACTCGATCCGCTTATGATGTAGGCCTTCCTGATCTGCGTACCAATACCTGAGACTTTTGGAATCCTTGCCTGAGTGGCATTAATATCGAGATTGATCGTATATCCACCCGGTGTCTTCTTGACGCGGACGAACTGATCACCCCGGATACATATTCTTTCTGAGCGTTGTTTTTTTTCGTAAATCATGATACTCTCAGAGTATAAACCCCATCGGAGTCATACGCATCCCAATCTGCGGACAAAGTAACATTTGCAACGTCATACTGAATACTTGCTCCCGGACCATACTTCGGCGTTGTCACCGTACCTGTGAATTTTGACAAATCAGTTGAGCCGCCGATTGAATTCAGGGCCGTGAGCGTTCCGGCACCGATAGCTACAAAGGTTCCGCCGTTGACGGTAACACTTGCAAGCGTTTTT
>JASFHE010000745.1:0-3388 GCA_050123415.1 Desulfobacteraceae bacterium
ACTATTGGCAATGGTTTGAGTTTTACCAACCAGTGCTGTGCAGAAAACGAAGAAAAGACCCCCTGGGATGCTTTTCATGTACGCAAGGGTTTTAAGCCCTCAGACAGTACGGTCAGTGTTTTCCGCGGCTGGAGTGTGTCTACACTCGGCATGGGCGGAGCAGACGCGATCCTGCAGAGGATCCAGTCGTCCGGCATGATGGGCAGCTGTACATTTCTGGTGGACCCACTGGCGGCAAAGTCCTTGAAAGACGAAGGCTGGGATGATCCATTCAAACTGAGTGAGTATATAGCCGGAAAGCTGGGAAACTCTTTCTTTAAACCAAAGCCTGAAGGCATCAATTTCGTGGTCGTGGGCGGTGAAACCAATCCTATCTGGCAGTCGTCCGATTATACCTATTATAAGACTGTGTCAGTAGATAAGTGGGTGCCGAAAGACGGATTAAAGATGGATGAAAAACCGATCCGCATGCCTGTAAGTAAACAATGTGAAGACGAGTTATGTCTTATTGGTAAGAAATAACAGTTTATGAGAACAAAAGGGGAGTTTAATACTCCCCATTTTGTTCTGCGTTTATTACAATGTATTGGCAGGGTGGCCTTTTACATGCCACCGTATAAGCTATCCTTTTGGTTTAAAATACTTCCCTGTCAGTTCCTTTAAAATAGACATAACATTGCTCCCTCTTTCACGGGCAATACGGTGGGCTTCATCCACTATCTTGCTGGCCTGTTTTTGAAGCTCCGATTCAGGTGGCAATGCCATATTTGCTTTTTGATATTTCCATGTCAAAAACTGTATAGTCATGCGTTCTTCCTGGCGTCTTATAAATCCCATAATTTTATTGTTCCAATAGAATGTTTGGTGAAGGTTTTAAAAATTCATTAAACATTTCATACAATATGAATTTTAGCTCATTAACCAGTCTGTGTCAAAATAAGTTACTGTAAGTTATGTTGTTATTTAAGACAGATTTAGAGATTAGTTGGACAGTAAAGAGATTGCATATTATAATAGTGCTAATTTTTTATTATTTTATCAGTTTAAGAAGTCTAAACCCTTATCCGGAATGGAGTGATGGTGGAGACGACCAATCCGATACACATTTCTTTTATAGTAATATTCTTTATTGTTGCGCTGGCATCAAGGCAGGTCGGTAAATATTTTTCCAGAATAAAACTTCCGCTTATCACAGGTTTTCTGTTCGTAGGTATCCTGGCAGGACCCTATATTTTAAATATAGTTCCGGTCATAGCCATAGATAAGTTAAAGTTTATTGATGAATTGGCCCTCGCGTTTATAGCTGTTTCCGCAGGGGGTGAGTTGGTTGTGCGCCAGATAAAGAGCCGTATGAAGGCAATCCGGTATGTCACGATAGGGCTTGTAATGTCAGCCTTCTGTATAAGCAGCATTGCCTTTTATCTTCTTTCGGAAATAATTCCGGTTATCAAGGATATGCCGGCAGCACACCGTGCCGCTGCCTCCCTCCTGGTGGGGGCTATCATGGTGGCGCGATCACCGTCCTCGGCTATAGCGGTTGTAAACGAATTAAGGGCCAAGGGCCCGTTCACAAAAGCCGCACTGGGTGTGACAGTGATCATGGATGTTGTGGTAATTATCATATACAGTATTTCCGAATCTGTTTCAGAAACAATTTTGGAAAATATTGGCTTTGATTTAACCTTTATCCTTATTCTATTTGCCGAATTGTCCCTGACTGTCATTTCAGGATGTATACTCTATTACCTGCTTAAATTAATCCTTTCCCTGCACTGTAAAAGAATGTGGAAAACTATCCTTATTATGGCAGCAGGTTATGGGATGTTTGTTATTCCAGGGCCTTTCTGGAATATTACCGAAAAGTATCTGTCATTCGGAATTCTGTTCGAGCCGCTTCTGGGCTGCATGCTTGCCGGATTCCTTGCGGCGAATTACAGCGCCTACCGTACTGAACTGATAAAGGTTCTTCATGACATCGGGCCGGTCATGTACACAGCTTTTTTTACACTGACCGGGATTTCTCTCCGGCTTGATGTGTTGACACAGTGCTGGACAATAGCTCTGGCTCTTTTTGCTGTTCGCCTGACTGCTATATTTATCGGTTCATTCGGCGGAAGTGTTTTAGCCGGTGAATCCATGAAAGACAGCAGGATAGCCTGGATGTGTTATATCACCCAGGCTGGTGTGGGACTTGGACTTGCAAAACAGGTATCCAACCAGTTCCCCGGATGGGGAGAAGTAGTGGCAACTATTATAATAGCAGTGATTGTCCTGAACCAGGTTGCAGGCCCCCCGTTCTTTAAGTGGGCGCTTTATCTGGTAAAGGAAGCGAAACCAAAGACCGAAACATCATTAGCTGGCAGCATTCGTGATGCCATTATTTTCGGGCTGGAAGGAGAGTCTCTAGCTCTTGCGCGGTTACTCCAGTCGAACAGCTGGGAAGTCAAGATCGCTACCAACCAGGTTGAGTACGCAAGAACAACGGCTCATTCTTCTGATATTGAAATACATACTTTTTCTAACCTGAATCTCAATACATTGAACAAACTGGGAACAGGCCAGGCGGATGCCATTGTTGCCATGCTTTCTGATGAAGAAAATTACAGGATTTGTGAACTGGTCCAGAAGCATTTCGGCATACATAACTTTATTGTAAGGCTGAATCAACATGCCTATTACAAACGCTTTCATGAACTGGGGGCTATTGTTGTTGAACCACGTACAGCGATAGTGAATCTTCTTGATCAGTTTGTAAGGTCTCCGTCGGCTGCCAGGCTGCTACTGGGTATGGAGCAGGGCAGGGAAGTCTTTGAATTTGAGCTTCGAAATCCTGATCTGCACGGAATTGCTATACGCGACCTCCATTTACCCCTTGATCTGCATATCCTGTCCATACGCAGGAACGGACAGATGATAGTATCATTTGGGTTTACGCTACTTGAGGTCGGTGACTGGCTTACAGTAGTCGGCTCCAAAGCAAGTCTCGAAAAGATGATGCTCCAGTTTGGTGAAAGCAGGGAGGAGGCCCTTGCAAATATAGTTGATATTACAGCAGATAAATCTATCAGTTCTCCAAAACTGGACAGGGAAGTTAAAGCAATAATAAATGAGAAGGATAATGGACAAAGGGCACGTTTTGACAGACTTATCGATGAGTGTGTAATACTGGACCTGCCTTCGTCTACTACCTGTGAGATGTTTTTTGAGCAGGCAGCCGATACCCTGTCTTCATTGTTGGCTGTACCAAAAGAAGAAATTGTCAGGCTCCTAATGGAAAGAGAAAATGAAAGCAGTACAGCCTTCAGGCCTGACCTTGCTATTCCGCATATCATTATCGAAGGGGAAGACACTTTTCAACTCCTGCTTGTACGCTGCAAAGAAGGTATCT
>JASFHE010000746.1:0-3387 GCA_050123415.1 Desulfobacteraceae bacterium
CCCTTTTTGAAAAAACATCGTTAATTCAGTTAGTTAATGATTCAAAATGCATAAACATAAAGCAACAATCAGATAACCAGTTGAAATTATTCGATTGTTAACCGGACATTAGTGAAGAAATATATCATTTTATTCATTTCGATCATTATTGATATATAATTTGTTTGACGGAGGATAATTCCTGTTCTATGTTAATCCGATAAATATGAACCTGATATCGCTTGATTAAATCTATAATTGAAGACTGTAATTTTCTGAATCTCGAATGAGTTGTTATATTTCATGCTGCCCCAAAAAATAATTATCCAGTCAGCCGGATCATTTTCTGTTGCTGTTATTGCTTTCCTCATGTTTGTGCTCCAGACCCTGTTATTTTTAAAAAAAAAAGAAGACCGGTGGTATGCCTGGGGCTCGGCTGTATCCTTTTCCGCAATGCTTTATGCGATCGGAATATTTATAGAATATAACTCATCTGCAGGATCTCTTAACCGGTTTTCCGGGCTGCTGGAGTGGGCTGCCCTGATCTTATTAATTCATTGTATGTTCGGATTCACTTTTTCATACCTTGATATAAGTGGAAAAAGATACCATATCGGGGCAGGACTGTTTAACTTCTTTATAATGACAGTACTTTGGATAACCGATTATCTTGTTTCAGATGAATTTTCTTCCTGGCATTTTTTAAATCTTGACTCACCATATGTTGAGCCTGCGCTGGGT
Organism: Desulfobacteraceae bacterium; assembly: GCA_050123415.1. Lineage (GTDB taxonomy): Bacteria > Desulfobacterota > DSM-4660 > Desulfatiglandales > HGW-15 > JAAZBV01. The sequence continues at coordinate 721 of JASFHE010000746.1, forward strand.
CCTCTTGGCCCACTCTTTGTGCTCTACATTGCAATATCCGCGGTATGCGGAATGATAATATGGATAAAGCATAAAGGCACTTATATTAAATACCGGGTAATTTTTCTTTCAGGGATTGGAATCTGGATACTGCTGGGAATACACGATGGTCTCGTTTGCCTCGGGATTCCTTCCCTTCAATATATGATGGAATACGGTTTCCTCGCGTTTTCCTTCTCAGTGCTCTGGGTCGTTATAAACAGTTATATGGAAACCGAAGCGGATGAAAAATATCGGGTGATAACAGAATACGCGGGTGAAAGTATTATAATAATCCAGGATGAGAAAATAGTCTTTGGGAATCCTGCTTTTTGTGAATTAACCGGGCAGCCGTTAATTGATTATTCGGCAAAATCATTCATAACAATGATGCTTCCGGAAGACCGGGTGATTTACAGAAATATCTATAATGCACTTCTCGATGGAGATAACAGGACTGATCGCCATACGGTTTGTATTCTGCGAAACGATGGTGAAAACCGGTTTCTTGATATCGTGACAAGTTCAATAGAATACAGGGGACGCCCTGCAATTCTTGGAATTATGCGTGATATTACCGAGCAGAAACGTGAAGAGGAAAACCTTCGTGAAACCGAGGAAAAACTGACAAGACTAAAGAAGATGGAATCACTGGGGCTTCTGGCCGGAGGGGTTGCTCATGACCTTAATAATGTGCTCTCGGGAATTGTAAATTATCCCGAATTAATGCTAATGGACCTGCCCGAAAACAGTAAATTGAGAAAACCTCTTGAAGGAATTCAGGCCTCGGGCAACAGGGCCGTGGCTATTGTTCAGGACCTGCTGACTGTTGCAAGAGGAGTGGCTGTCCAAAGGGAATTACTGAATATCAATGAACTGGTGCTGGATTATCTTGATTCACCGGAATTAGACAAACTAAAGCAGTTTCATCCTGCGGTATCCATAACTGCCAGCCTGGTTCCGGATCTGTCCCGTATAAGTGCATCTGCTATCCACATAAGAAAAGTACTTATGAATCTGGTTTCAAATGCCTCAGAAGCAATTGAAGGACACGGAAATGTCATAGTATCAACTGAGAATTGCAAACTCAGAAAACCATTGAAAGGGTATGAAGCGGTGGAGGCAGGAGAGTATGTGCTATTATCCGTATCGGACAGCGGCCCTGGTATATCGCAATCCGATCTGGAAAGAATTTTTGAACCTTTTTATACGAAAAAGGTTATGGGAAGGAGCGGGACAGGGCTTGGGCTTTCTGTAGTATGGAATATTGTACGGGATCATAAGGGTTTCATAGATATTATAAGCAGTGAAAAAGGTACCAGCTTTAAACTCTATTTCCCTGTTGATAAACACGAAATAAAGGCTGAAAATTCACCCGTTCCCCTTGCTGATTATAAAGGAAATGGTGAAACTATACTGGTAGTGGATGATGTAGATACCCAGAGAGATATAACGTGCAGTATTCTTAAGAGGCTTGGCTACAGCGTTGTTGCTTTGCCAAACGGTGAAGATGTCGTCGAATATATGAAAGAACACTCCGCGGACCTGATGGTGATTGACATGATCATGGACCCGGGTATTAATGGCAGGCAGACCTATGAGAAGATAAGACAGATACACCCGGGACAAAAGGCAATAATAGTAAGCGGATTTGCAGAGACAGATGATGTAAAAAAGGCAATAGAAACTGGCGCCGGCAGGTTTATTAAAAAACCTTTCTCACTTGAAGCCATCGGCCGGGCAGTGAAAGAAGAGTTAATAAAATGATGTAATAAATGATTTTCTCAAAAGAGAAAAGGACCATAAAATGGCAGAATCTATCTGATAAAAACTGCTATATTGGTTTATGTCCCGAAGAATGTCCCTCATTCTCCTCTTAATTTCAATAGAGTTGATAAACCCATTATGTTTGGCCATATCATGCCAGCACCGACCTACGGATCTACAATGGGGGGAGAGACCCTTTACCTAATAAAAATTAACCTAGAATGAGTTAATTGTTAGAATTATGTTAGGATATTGTTTTTTATTGATTAAAAAAGGCCGTTTGCATACTATCCGAAGCGAAATCCGGGTTTTATAACCGGGAAATTGTTTTATATAAATTAAGGTTAATTTACTGAATAATGAGAGGAAAATCTTATTATGGGTATTGAACTGATATATGCAATAGTAATTATTCTTTTAATATTCGCTGTCTTCGATTTAATAGTGGGTGTATCGAATGATGCTGTCAACTTTTTAAATTCAGCTATCGGCTCCAGGGTCGCACCATTTTTTGTAATCATGATTATCGCCAGCCTGGGTATTTTAGCTGGTGTGACATTCTCGGGCGGTATGATGGAAGTAGCCAGAAAAGGTATTTTCCATCCTCAGTTTTTCACAATGCCTGAGCTTATCACCATTTTTCTGGCAGTCATGTTCACAGACATCCTTCTCCTTGATCTTTTCAATTCATATGGACTTCCCACATCAACTACTGTTTCAATAGTTTTTGAGCTCCTTGGAGCTGCGGTCGCAGTCGCCCTCATGAGAATAATGAATCATAGTGATGGACCGGGTAATATCGCAGAATATATAAATACCGGAAAAGCCATGGTTATTATTTTTGGTATCCTGCTTTCCATAATTGTGGCTTTTCCGGTATTT
>JASFHE010000747.1:0-3383 GCA_050123415.1 Desulfobacteraceae bacterium
TTCATACTTTCCACCTCTGGCAAAACCAAGCATTTGCTTTGTCAAATCAGTACCGTTTTGAACGTATTGCTCTATATCTTTCAATCTGTTGTAAAAAGGATGAGTACTCTCAAGGTCAATAAGCATAAGGGAAATATTCCCCAGTATGCCCATTAAAAGGTTGTTATAATCATGTGCCAAACCACCTGCAAGTGTTCCAACTGCTTCCATTCTTTGAGCCTGCTGAAGGCGGGTTTGAAGTTTCTCCTTTTCCTTTTCTGCCTCTTTCCTGTCGGTAATATCAACCCATGTCGAAAGTGAATAACTGAATTTATTATCATGAAATATAGGCGTAACAGCCATAATAACCCAGAAGTAATCTCCATTCTTTTTCCTGTATCGCCGCTCATCGCAGTAGGGTTCATGTAATCCCAGCTTTCGTCTTTGTTCGATAGTGCCATACTCCGGGTCATCAACCCACCATGGATATGGAATTTCAGTACCTAAAACTTCTTCAGAAGTATAATCCGTAAGTTCTTCGAATAATGGATTTACATACCTTACAGAGGTATCAGGATTATAAACCAATATTGCATTTGGAGAATGTTCAAGGAGGCTGGAATTGAATGAATCACTGTCTCGCAATTCATTTTCCATTATTTTGCGTGATGTGATTTCTCTGGTAATTTCCGTAAAACCGGTTATTTCCCGACCTTCTCTTATGGGGCAAAATTTAGTCTCAAAATATTGATTTCTCTCTTCATCATGATATTCTGCTGCAAACTTCTCTCCCTTTAACACCCTGTTTTGCAGTGAATCCCAGTACTTGATTATTTCAGGCTTTCCTGACGATTCATGTAGTTTATCGCCAGGTCTTACATCTGTATTTAATAACTCTTCTCCCACTTTTTTATAAGTTGCATTAAAGGCTTGAGATATTCCTTTACAATCACAAATCACAATATAATCTTCAGTATTCTGCATTAAGGCATTATAGAATTTTTCAGTTTGTTCCAGCTCAACAATTCTTTTACGCAACTCAAGTTCATTTTCTTTTTGTCTTTGAATAATCTTTTCAAGATTAATATTTTTTTCTTCTAATTCTTTATAAGTGGGTTTCTGTTCCATATAAACACCTTTCATATAGCAGGATTAGTAGTCTTTTTATTAATATAGGATTGAGATATCGGGTATGCTGTTAAAAAGTGTAAGGTGATAGTGAAAAAGAAATTATATACATTACGAACTTTTTGATTCATTTTTTTACTTAAACCACCTGTATTCAATGGCTTTCCCTGTAACCCTCGGGCACATGAGTACTGTCAACATAAACCCTGTTCTGATTATCAAATGCAAACCTTCCTTCGGCTATCATTTCTATTGTCCTGGGGAAGATAATCCAGTCGCCCTTTTCCTTCAGCTTTTCCTGGTGTTCGTCTACCACCCTGGTTAAAAAGTCCCTATCTTTTTTAAGAGCATCAAGCGGCACAGGAAGGTTGACTTCAACCGGGTTCGAAACCATGAGGAGGGGGCCTGTGTCAACACCCTGATCTGTCCACAGGGTTGAAGCCCTCAGGCTCTTTTCTCCGTTTACTATGGCGTCGAGCACCGCATGGTCTCCCGTGTATTTCCTTTTGTTATCCGGTGTTAATATGGAAAGATCCGCGGGATGGACATTGACGCATCCTTTGAGTGTTGTAACACTCATGTAACCGCCCAAGGCGATTAAATTGATATCAAAGGCTTTCACAAGATTTCCGGCAATACTGTCAAACTCTCTCCTGGCATCAAGCCCTTCGGAAGAGGCTACTGTCCTGCTTATTCCGCGAATGCCGTGGAATTTGCGTATATCATAACTGAAATAGGGGAGACCGTTTTCAAGCGCGATTTTTTCTCCCTGACACCCGCCGTCTGACCTGTCACTGAATATGAACACTACATGAAATGGTGATTCTCCCCTGTCCCTTATCAGCTCTTTTTCTCTTTTCAGCAGCATCCTTATATTGCTGCCGGAGCCTGACATAAAGGCCGCGACCTTCATAGGTCCATCATTCTGTTCCGGGTCATAAAATGGTTTAAGTTTCATGGCATACCTCATTTCTGACTATGGATGACTATAAAAACAGTCTGTTTTTATTAAACATTTTTGACATTTAAGCCGAAGTATTCATATATTGTTTCTTTTTCTTTATCAACCCCGATCAAGTAACTTTATATTTATTTAAAAAAGATTATAATGTGCTGCATGTTCGGAGACTTATAATCTTTGAAAAAATGCGGCGGTTGAATATTTTAGGTCATTAGTATTATAAATTATCATTAATTAATAAATGTATCTAGATTACTGGAAATTCGAAAAATTCCCATTTGAAAATGTACCTGATCCGGACTTTTTCTATCTCTCAAAGTCCCATGAAGAGGGGCTGACGCGGCTTATCTATGCCGCTCAAATGAGAAAAGGCAGCGCCATGCTGTCGGGCGAGATAGGATGCGGCAAGACGACCCTTTCAATGGTTTATGTAAGGGAACTGCCTGAAGACAAATATGATGTAGGGATCATAATAAATCCCAAGCTTGAAGCCATTGAGTTCCTCCAGGAAGTCCTGTACCAGTTCGGTATTAATGGTATCCCTGATTCAAAGGTAAATTGTCTCAGGATGCTCAATGAAAAAATGCTTGCGAATCTTGATGCAGGCAGAGAAACACTCCTTATAGTTGATGAGGCACAGGTACTCAATGAATCCACCTTTGAAGAGATAAGACTTTTGAACAATTTTCAGTTGAACAACAGGTTTCTCATGACCATAATTCTTATCGGGCAGCCGGAACTGGTTCAGAAGGTGAATAACATAGAACAGCTTGATCAGAGGATAGCAATAAAATACCACCTTACACCTTTTAATTTTGAAGATACGGAGAGATATATTACCTTCAGGCAGCAGAAGGCAGGCGGGAGAGAAAATGTTTTTTCTGATGAGGCAATCGTAAAAATATTCGCGCACACAGGCGGTGTTCCCAGAAAAATCAACAACCTGTGCGACCTGTCTCTCCTCATTGGTTCCAGTACAGGGAAGGATATAATAAGTAAAAATATAGTGGAGAAAATAATCAGCGATGGTTCGATTTTCTGACATAATCAGGACAAAGGGAAAAAAGAAGGAAGAAAAAAAGCCTCCCGAAGCCATAAGGCAGGAAGAGGGATTCAGGCTGAGTGATTCCCAATTTTTTAAAGCCCGCGACATGGATGCTCCACCCCCCAAAAAAGCTCCTGCCAGGAAGGCCAGCACCTTCGAAATAAGCAGTTATTACATGGCCTTTATTGACAAGGCACAGGAAACGAGCCAATGGGTAAAAAATGATATGCAGATCAGCCCGTCACCCGTGCTTTCCGATCTGCATGCAGT
>JASFHE010000748.1:0-3378 GCA_050123415.1 Desulfobacteraceae bacterium
GTCCATTAACATGCCGGCAGCTGTTGTATGGGCATAAAATAATCTATTTGCGGCAACAGTCCAGCCATAATAAAGATAATCAACAACCGCAGGATCAATTTCTACATGCATAAACCACCGTTTGGCCGTTTCTACACCAAGGATAACGGGATTTTCAGAGGCAAGTTGCCCCTGCCATTTACAGAAAGGGGTCGAGTAATACCCCTTATAAGGAATATATGCCTTTGTAAGCATTAAATCTCTCCTTCGATAAACTCAGTTTTATATATTAAACTTAATTAACTTACCATATTGAGTTTAATTAATTTTAATTACCCTGTTATTATTATTTAAACGCTAATTTACGAAGTTGAATTTTTCATATTATTTTGCTCTATTGTATGTCAAGATAAATACCAGAGCGGTAATTATATGAAATACTCAGAGTATTTGCCAGGATTAGTCTGATTGACAAAATTATCGGAGAAAATATTTATTCCAGTTTTGTCTGACTGTCCGTATTACTGCAATTATAAATAAGACCTAAGCCTGTAACCAATCCATATTTTTACATTCTTTACTTGACTTACTATTGCTTAATATAATAATTGATACCTTTATATTTTAATAACAAATCGGCTTTCTATAATTTATTATCAATAAATTAAGCCGATCTAATAAATTATTACAACTTATTACTAGACTTAAATCAATATTTCAACTTTAAGCTTAAGGTTTTTTCGTTCTACCCTAAAAACAGGTTGAATAAATCCAGCAAAAGTTGAAGCAAAGACTGAAGAATAGAGAAAGAGTGTTGTTAAATGATAGTTGCTGATAGAAAACCCATAACCGAAATACTTGAGATGATCAAGGATTATAAAAAAATACTGTTAATCGGTTGCAGAGGGTGTGTTACAGTGTGTAATGTCGGCGGGACAAAGGAAGTTGAGATACTTGCCAGTGCATTAAAAATTGCACGGAAAAAAGAAGACAATCCGATTCAAATTGATGAAAAAACACTGGAAAGACAATGTGATCCGGAATATATCGATGTTATCAAGGATATTGTCGACGATTATGATGCAATATTAACCATGGCATGTGGAGTTGGGCCACAGTTCCTTTCGGAAGCATATCCCAAAAGCAAGATTTATCCTGCCGTGAATACTACATTTTACGGCGGTGCAATAAGGCAGGGCATATGGGAAGAAAGATGCGCCGGTTGCGGTACCTGTGTTGTTCATCATTATGACGGTCTGTGCCCTGTTGCACGTTGCTCAAAAAGTCTTTTAAATGGCCCATGCGGAGGGTCTGCGGATGGTAAGTGTGAAGTATCCAAGGATATAGAATGTATATGGGATACTATTGTCAGGAAAAAAATGGAGCAGGGTCGCCTTGAAGACCTGCTTGTAAATAAACCCGCTAAAAATTGGAGTACAGCAAGAGACGGTGGTCCGCGCAGAAGCATCAGGGAGGATATTGCAAATTGAGTAATGAATTGAAATCAGGAAGTAATCTCGAAAAGGTGCTTAAAGCGGGACATTTTGCCTTTACAGGAGAATGTGGGCCGCCTAAAGGCGCAAACATAGAACACCTCAAAGAGAAGATCGCCCATCTCAAAGGAATGGTGGATTCGGTTAATGTTACGGATAACCAGACCGCTGTAGTAAGGATGTCAAGCTGGGCTGCATCAAGTATCATGATCCAGGAAGGTATGGAACCCAACTTTCAGATGGTGTGCCGTGACAGAAACCGTCTTGCAATGATGAGTGATATACTGGGGGCATACACTATGGGCATAAGGAATATGCTGTGTCTCTCAGGTGATCACCAGAGTTTTGGAAATCATCCTGAATCCAAAAATGTTTATGATATTGATTCAATGCAGCTCATTTCACTTGTAAAAAAAATGAGGGACGAAGGAAAATTTCTTAATAATGAAGAAATAGACAGTCCCCCTAAAATGTTTATCGGTGCTGCAGCCAACCCCTTTGCAGACCCCTTTGAATACAGGGTATACAGGCTTGCCAATAAAATAAACGCGGGCGCTGACTTTATACAGACCCAGTGTATATATAACATGGACAGGTTCCGTGAGTTCATGAAAAGGGCTGTTGATATGGGTCTGCATGAAAAATGCCATATACTTGCTGGAGTTACTCCCATGAAAAGCGTTGGTATGGCACGGTATATGTCTAAATCAGTTCCGGGTATGGATGTTCCGGAATCCCTGATTGAAAGAATTAAAGGAGCCGGGAAAGGCAATGCCGCTGAAGAAGGAATCAAATTTGTGGTAGAACAGATTGAAGAATTCAAAGAAATGGAAGGTGTTGCAGGTGTTCACCTCATGGCAATCGAATGGGAACACAGGGTCCCTGAAATCGCGGAAAGAGCAAAGGTCCTTCCAAGACCTCAAGTATAGTAATATTTTAGTTTAAAGCAACATCTGACAGGCAGCCCCGGGCTGCCTGTCAACAGACTGACCTGAAATAATAGGAAGCTATCTTCCTTCCTTTCTTTATAATCGTATTTTATCATCAATACCCGTTAGGGATTGATAGTTCACATAAACTGGATTAAAATGTCACTCAGTGTTTGTTTATAAATGTTATCAGGCACTGCTTTATATTATTAATCCGGATAAAGCACATAAAAAATCTATACTACTATGATTATTAATACTGATGATGGCAAGACTATCGACACTGCAACAGACCTTAGCGCAGAAGAACGTCATATCCTTCAAAAACTTTTTTTATGGGAATCACTGGCCGAAAATATTGAACAATTCAGGGAGGAGAAAAAACAGGCCCTTTCAAAGGGCTGGAATTGTTCGGGTGAAATCAGTGAAAGTCCGGCACTGAAAAGTATTACTAATCACCTTGAGAAGAAACTGATTTCGCGCCTTTCCCCTGACCAGGGAGTTAATGGAAAAGAATCAGATTAGAAACTCATTTACCAGAGTAATTAATGAAACAGGTAGTCCTCTGAGAAAAGACCTGCCTGAAACACATTATAAAGCCGGAATAGTAGGAGGTGGTCAGGCTTGCCATAACCTTCTACAGCTCCTCTGTGATAATAGTTCCTCCAGATTAAAACTTGAAATAGCAGGTATTGCGGATATCAATCCTGACGCGCCGGGTATTTCTCTTGCCAGGGAAAATGGGACATTCACCACAAAGGATTTTCATGAACTTTTCAACATTAATGGTTTAAACCTTATCATAGAACTCACAGGCATTCCTGAAGTCGCAGATAAAATTGCACGTGAAAAACCCGAAGGAGTTTCTCTTCTTGATCATTTCTCCAGCCATCTTATATGGGAATTTCTGAAATATGAGATTGAAACGGATGATCTTGAAAAGAATTGGGAAAAATATATTAAATGGGTAAGAAAAC
>JASFHE010000749.1:0-3377 GCA_050123415.1 Desulfobacteraceae bacterium
GTATTCAAAGACACTTCTCAGTATTCGTTCAAACCGATCCATTCGCATCTCCAATCAAACTTCCCTTCGAGGGTCATTCCCGTGATCCTGGCTCATATTTGGCTTAAATTCACCACAGAAGTCATCCGCCCTCATGAGCGGCCTTCCCCAGCTTTTAGGCGGGTATCTATGGCACCGACCCTCTTCCTTTGAGCTTCCCACAAACCATCTGCAATAACGACAACAACATAGAAACTTCATGATACATCCTCATCAATAACGGCATCGATAATGCCACGGTTTATATTGGGGTGGTTTTCTTCAAGCCAATCCATCCGCCTTTTGTCTTTCATGAGCAGATCAAATCCGATTGGCTCATCGCACGGGATATTATATGTGACGGCAAGTGATTTTATTATGTCGATTGCCTTACTGGCCATCATATCTCTGGCGATTTTCTCGGGATCATTGCTAAATGGTTCCTGAAGATCCTGTAACATATCAATCGCCGCTCTGTACGTCATCATAACAAACACGCTGCCTTTCTCAGAAGCTTCCTGATCCCTTTTTCGAGGACAAAGCAGTTCTGGCTGGTCACCTTCGGGCTAAACCCAAGCGAAAGCTCCTGAAGCTGTCCTTTACTCAAATTGTGAGACCTTATAATGCCTACAGGTTTAACCTCTGCCATTATTTTTCCGCAATCAAGACATTCATAACAGATATGTCTTTCTAGTATAAATGACCTGCCGACTCTTGAAACATGTTCATCGATATCTGTTTTAAAGAAACGATGGCCCTTATCATAGCACCGCTTATTCATCGCGTTTCCCTTTCCCGTCTCATTGCCCTGATGATGTCAATACATTTCCGACCGATATACTCCCATTCCTCACGGTCATATCCAACATCAGGCCTCGTGATTCTCATGATCGTCATTAACACCCCACCCTTTTTCAAGTTTCGGGACCAGATGCATTTCAAATTAATATCGTAATCAATGCAGAGCATGGATACCGTCGGCGTCACAACTTCAATCTGTGCCTTTGTCCGTCTCTCGACGGTTCTCTGTTCAATAACCTCCCCCAGATACTCAAGGAAGCCCTGAAACGTCATTGTCCTGTCATTAATTGTAATCATTTCAATCCCCTCTCATACGGCCTCGGCCGGACTGAATAACTTTTTCCTTTATGGTTATAGATCCAATCATACTTTTCACCGATATAACACCGGAGACACACAATTCCACCGGCACAATCAAATGTCGGCTCTCCAAGATCGACAAACGCTATTTCACCACAAGAACATCTGATATCCATATTCAATCCAAATGCATGTCAATGTGCGGCATCCGTGCCGCTGCGATCCTTCGCCGTCTCATCCATGGCACCATTGACATGCTCACTCAACTCGACACATACCATCTTCCGCCCAATTCTCTCAGCTTCTTTCTGATCTGCTGATCGATATTCGGCCCGGTAAACATACATCTGATCGCATTCCACGATCCAGACTCCCTAAAAACAACCTTTTTTTTGTCAGACCCCGCTTTCTTTTCATTTCGACGCGACCACTGAAGTATTGTCCTGTAATGACTCTTGTATGGATTCTTGCCTTTGTTACTGATATAGTAATCCAATTCACCGATATAAAACTCCGTATCTGATTTTCCAAGTCGGTCAACAAGCTTTTTGTATTCATCAGGTGTCAATAAAACGTGCTCAAGAAACAGTTCCTTCATCTTCGCACCATCCTTGATTTATTATAAAGTTCATGCAGGATAAATCCTCATTGGTTTCGATCCGTTTCGGACTCTCTTGATCAGTCCACGCCGTTCCATCTGTGCCAGCACTTTCCAGATCCGCCCCGGTGGACAGCCAACGATACATTCAAGCATATTGGCGGTCTGTCCCGGATAAGCCTTGATCCATTTCAACGCGAACTTCATCGACGGAGTCAGGTTTTTGTTCTGCCGTCGGCATTCAGCATGACTGGACTTTGGATGTGTCTGACGTGCCTGTATACTAAAAAGATCTCTGTCGTTCATTTTATTTCTCCATTAAAATGGGATATCGTCCCCAGAGAATCCGCCAGCGTCCGGCTGATCGGAATAAGGAGGCGTATTTTCTGTGTTTTCTTTGGTTTGACCCGAGACAAATTCAAAGTTTTCGACGACTATTTTTAGCCTGGATCGCTTTGATCCGTCATTGGCCTGCCACTGTTCAAATTTCAGTCTGCCATCGATAAAGATAGGGCTCCCCTTCGTAAAATATTTGCTTACGGTCTCTCCGCGTTTGCCCCAAGATTCACATTCGGCGAAACAGACCTCTTCTTTGTCATTTCCATTGTTGTCTTTCCAATGCCTGTTTGTGGCGATTCCAAACACACAGACCGCAGACCCGGAAACAGTGTATCTCAATTCGGGTTGCCGGGTTAGATGTCCAATCAATATCACTTTGTTATATGACGGCATTATTTTCTCTCCATTCAGGATCAGGTGGGGGAACGACAACTCCGCACCTGAGTCCATAGTCGACTATGTTTTCGAGCCATTCATTACAATCTTTGACGGTCAGTTTTTTCTTTGACGGAACCAGTATGTACGCCTTCCCATCAATATTCAATGCCTTTGGTGCAAACCACTTTGGACCGCATTCAAGCTTGAGCCGCGTCTCCCAGCACTCTTTTGAATCTCCGTTCCATTCCGAAAACAGCGGGACAACAACACCATGAAAATACCGCATTTGCTGGACGCTGATTTCGCGGGATTCATCATATTTGATTATATCGATAAGGAATCGGTCGTATTTCGCACACTCATCGCAGATTCTAGGCCAGTCCGCTATCGGGGTTCCATTTCTCGTGTCACCTCTAAACATCATGTCTCTCCAAATATGCAACTTTCATTTCTTTATCACGATCAAGATAATCCATAAATCCATTTATCCCAGATCGAATATCATGGACAAACGACTTTTCCCACTGGTAATCTTCCCGATACACGCTACGGAAATCCGTAATCAAATATGTGAAATTATTCACACAGGAATCCATCAAACAATACAGGTAAAATCGATGTTGAAAGTTATTGATGTATTTCCCGAGGGTGTACTTCTTTGTTGTCTTCAGATCAAATACCCTATTGATCCGGATAAAATCCATCCATCCCTCAAGGATGAAGCCATCGAATTTCATGCACGCGAATTGATTATGTATCGATCCAGCCAGTAAACGTGAACATTCATTAACGCATTTACTGTATTTATCCTCTTTTTTTGGCACATACTTCCCATCCATCGCCAGAACAACATTACTTTCAAAATCGATGCCTTTTTGCATGGCGGCATTGGGAACGCTCATTCCCCTGAGACGGTCGAGAATGCTTTTTCTGGCGACACGAG
>JASFHE010000750.1:0-3367 GCA_050123415.1 Desulfobacteraceae bacterium
TTCAGCTTTGGTTGCTCATGATCCTTCAGCAGTACCATTTAATCAATATGTCAAATTTACAGAAAATACTGCTGAAATCCCGGTAGGATACGGTTTATGGGAAACAGCTTCCGGCGGACCTTCCGAATTTCAGGTTTACGCTGCAGATCCAATAAATCAGCAGGTGGCAGCTCTTGTAATGATGAAAGAAAACAACAATGAGGATATTCTTCTTGGAGTACGACTTGCCCTTAAACGCGGAAAAATTGCAGAAGCCGAACATCATGTGGTGCCACGGGATGAAATACATTTAGAGAACTTAATAAAGCCAAGGCCGGGCCTTGTAGAAGATATAGCGCCTGAAGATAAAACACCAAGAGAACAGATGTTTGATATAGGACTTTCCTATTACGATGCTCTGACAGGTGAAGACGGAACTCTGGCTCCTTTTGCTTTAGAATGCCAGCGCCGCGAGAATGGAGGTATATCTGTAGGAGGTACAAAGGAAGATTTTCCCGAACCCAAGGAAGCACCGAGAGACTTCGCTCCGCCCGAGGCAGCAGACCCTGAAATGATGAAGCTGGGAAAGGCACTTTCGCTTGTGCCAAATACATGTGAAGGGCAGATCACTGCAGGGGTGTGGGCATACATTGCAGAAATCAGGAATCGTCGTTTGCTGGTAATAGATGAACAAAAGGGACTGGCAGTAGGCTTTTCCAACCTCTATCATGACAGCAAGCTTAAAACTATGAAGCTAAAGGTAGATTCAGGTGAGACGAGCGTACCGTCCTTTCAGGGGAACTTTAATATGCCTGCCATTCACTTTTTTAAGATTAAAAAAGGGAAAATTTACGATATTGAGGCAACAGGTCTGGTGCTTCCCTATGGAACGAAGACGGGGTGGGAGTAGATACAGTACAACAACCCTGAGCGAAAAGCTGTATTTGATGGTATGGCCACTATGAGGATGAAATGGTGAAAGTTAACGGTGAGTGGCTGTTCAGTAGTGTTATCTATAATGAAGGCGTTAAAAACCGGATCGGGCCGTCTGAAAATCCGGCCTGGTAAAATCTTTTATTGACTGTTGTTTTCTAAATTAAAAACAGGCGGGGTGTAATCCGCCGTTCCATCCTCCGTAGTGGTAGCCGCTGCGGAGGACAGGCGTTAAAGCCGTGACGTGACATGGACCCTACCTTCGTTTTTCAAGTCTTTCGTAGAAAGGGCGGAATTTATATCCGAAACAGCAGTGTAGTATGATTATTTACAGCGTTCGGCAACCATCATGATCTCAATCAAGCCGCCAGCCGGAATGCGCGCTACCTCCAGCACAGCCCGTGCCGGGAAGTTTTCGACAAAGTATTCCTTATAGATGGCATTGAATTCCGGATAATTGTTCATGTCTGTCACAAATACCTGGCATTGCACGACATTTTTTAAAGAGAAACCGGCAGTTTCAAGTATTGCCTTCTGGTTTTCCAGGGCCTGTCTTGCCTGTGCTTCAAAGCCCCGGCCTGCAAATTTTCCGGTTGCAGGGTCCAGGCCCAGCTGCCCGGAAAGGTAAAGCCTGTCTCCCGCGCGAACCGCCTGGGAGTAAGGCCCTATTGCAGCAGGAGCATTCGGAGATGATATAATTTCACTAGCCGTGTCCTTGTATGAACATCCCGTGAGAATAATTATAAGTAATATTACAGCAAGGATATTTTTCATTTTTAACCTCCTTGGAGACATGAAATTGCTTCAGGCTCCTGACTTTAAGTTGATTTCAAATTTCTGTATATGATAAGAAACAAAAATTAAAAGATTATTATAATACGGATACTGACAAAATAAGCACTTGTCAATATCCTATCCGGAATGACTTGATCAGGCCCATATAGTGATTACAAAGAGGGGGTATTATGCGAAGGCTAAGTGAAAGATCTTCAGGTGGAATGGATAGAAGAAATTTTTTAAAAATCGCAGGTATTGCAGCTGCCGGAAGCGCCGTAAGTCTTGCCTCGACCTGTCAGGGAAGTACAAATGAGATATCTCGCATTGATCAGGGTCTTCCTGAAAGTGCATTCTGGAAGAACGTCCGGGACCGGTTCCTGCTCGATCCGAACCAGATATATATGAATATCGGAACAACAGGGGCCATGCCCCTAAAGGCGCTTGAAAATTATGACAGGTATAACAGGGTGGTTGCCCGTCATCCCATGGGTTTTACTGATGAGCTGGGATGGGACTTCGGATTTCCGAAACAGCGGGAAAAACTGGGTAAACAATTCGGATGTGCCAGTGATGAAATCATCGTCTCACGTAACACAACTGATGGCCTGAACACTGTCTTATTCGGTCTGCCCTTTGAAAAGGGTGATGAAATCCTGCTAACCCACCACGAACATGTGTCTGCCCTGGCGCCTCTTAACATTCTCCAGGATAGACAGGGGGTTGTTTTGACCGAGGTTGAGATCCCGGTCCTTGACCTTGAGCATGCAGATCAGGTGGTTGAGGCATTTAAAAAACGGATCTCAAACCGTACCAAGGCGATAATATTTTCTCACATCCCCTATAAAACCGGCGTTCGCCTTCCGGCCAAAGCCCTGTGTAAACTCGCGCGGGACAAGGGCCTGGTCTCCATTGTAGACGGGGCCCACTGTGCGGGAATGATTAATCTGAATTTTAAAGACATAGGTTGTGATTTCTATGCTGCATCAGGTCATAAATGGCAGTGCGGTCCGGGTGCGACAGGTATCCTGTATATTCGAAACCATGGCGAAAATCTCCCCGCACTCTGGCCCCAGAACAGTTGTTTATATCAATATGTCTCACAACCTGTGAACAATGATCGGTCAAAGATAAAGGATTTTTCCGGTATGTTCGGGCTTCGCGGTCAGGAAAATTATCCCGCGCTGCAGGCCCTGCTTGATACCTGCGACCTCTGGGAGGAGATAGGCCGGGATCGAATTGAGAAATATGTCTGCAAACTGAGCTCTTATCTCAAAAGAAGAATAAAAGAAACCTTTGGGAATTCCGCAACAATATTCTCCCCGGACATACCTGAATTTACTTCGGGTCTTACCGCATTTAATCCATTTAAAGATATGAGTGATCAGAAAAAGATAGAAGACTTTGTGGATCGTTTAAAGAAAGAGATGGGATATGTGATCCGATTCACCGGGTTCCATCTCCATAAAGGAGATCCGAAAACAACATGCGCATTGCGGGTTTCTACCCATCTTTTTCATGATCAAAAACAGGTTGACGGTGTAGTGGATGCTATGTTCAGGCTCCGGAAAACAATGTGAAACAAGAATTCGTGTGTTATTGTAATTTTGAACTGTTATATTAACAGGATGGCTGACGGAGAAGGGGAAAAATCCGGGAAATATTTTTGTTATAGTTTTTT
>JASFHE010000751.1:0-3366 GCA_050123415.1 Desulfobacteraceae bacterium
TATCAGGTGAACTATATATAGGAGGTACAGGTCTTTCATACGGATACCTGAATCAACCCGAATTAACCGCTGAAAAATTTATTCCCTCTTCATTTCATAATGAGTCAGGGAGCAGGCTATACAAAAGCGGAGATCTGGCAAAATATTTTGAAGATGGCAATATTGAGTTTATTGGTCGAATAGATGATCAGGTTAAGGTGCGAGGCTTCCGTATAGAGCTTGGCGAGATCGAATCCCGACTTTATGACCTTGAAGGAATAAAGGAAGCAGTAGTACTTGCGCGGGAAGATGAACCCGGAGATAAACGATTGGTTGGATATATTACCCTTGCAGAGGATATCGAAGATATAGCAGCTGATGAGATAAAAAAGCATCTGTCAATGCACCTTCCTGACTACATGGTCCCGTCGGCATATATTGTGCTTGGAGCATTCCCCCTGACACCAAATGGAAAAATAGATAGAAAGAATCTTCCAGTCCCTGAAAAAAGTGGATTGGAAAAAGAGTATGTCAACCCGAGGAATGAAATAGAAAGAAGAATCTCTGTCATTTTTAAAGAGGTTTTAAATGTTAAAAAAGTTGGTATAAATGACAATTTTTTTGATTTAGGTGGTCACTCACTTTTATTAATTAAAGTTCATGGCAAGCTTAAGGAGATATTTAAAAGAAAAATCGAGGTGACGGATCTATTTACATACCCGACTATTAAACTACTTTCTGAGTATCTTAATCCCGAAATAGATCAAAATAAAATAACAGTAGAAACGATACCTGATGCAACAAGATCGGAACAATATGAACCTATTGCAATAATAGGAATGGCCTGTCGTTTCCAGGGAATTAGAAATATGGAAGAGTATTGGCTGAAATTACGAGATGGTAAAGAAACCATTTCAAGATATACTGATGAAGAATTAATATCTGCGGGTGAAGACCCATCAATAATAAAGAATCACGCATATGTTAGGGCAGGCGCCCTGCTAGAAGATATTGAAATGTTTGATGCCGCGTTTTTTGGGTTTTCACCCAGACATGCGGAGATCACCAATCCGCAGCATCGTATTTTTTTAGAATGTGCTCATGAGGCGTTGGAACGAGCTGGCTATACTCCTAATAACAGGGTTGGGGTATTTGCCGGATCAGGACCAAACCGGTACTTACATAATAAAAGTTTCGATTCATCAGTCTTTGAAAACAACGATCCTTTTCAAATAATGATATCAAATGATAATAATTTTTTATCTACTCTGGTTTCATACAAATTGAATCTGGATGGGCCCAGTTTAAACATACAAACTGCGTGCTCCACATCCCTGGTTGCAACTCATGTTGCATGTCAGAGCTTGTTAAACAACGAGTGCGATCTTGCATTGGCGGGTGGGATAACAGTCGGTAGATTTCAAAAGAGGGGATATGTATATACAGAAGGTGGAATCATGTCCCCTGATGGTCATTGCCGTGCATTTGATTCCGGGGCTAATGGTACAGCGCCAGGCAGTGGTGTTGGTATTGTTGTGCTTAAACGGCTTAAAGATGCATTGAGTGACGGGGATAAGATTGACGCAGTTATAAAAAGCTCTGCAATAAATAATGATGGATCTTTAAAGGTTGGATATACAGCACCAAGCGTGGAGAGACAGTCTGCCGTTATAAGACAGGCGCAGGTGCAAGCCGGTATTTCATCTGATACAATCAGTTATGTTGAGACGCATGGAACCGGCACTATTCTGGGTGATCCGATTGAGATTAAGGCCCTGACCCGGGCGTTTAGAGAGGATACACAGGAGAAGGATTTTTGCGCCATTGGTTCAGTCAAGACGAACATAGGGCATACTGACACGGCAGCGGGAGTGGCGGGGCTTATCAAGACAGTTCTTGCTCTTAAGAATAAGCAGATACCTGCCAGCCTCAATTATAAAGAACCTAACCCTGAGATAGATTTTGAAAACAGTCCATTCTATGTAAATACGGAACTGAGAGAATGGGAGACCAATGGCAATCCACGTCGGGCAGGAGTCAGTTCATTCGGCATTGGCGGAACTAATGCCCATGTAATAGTGGAAGAAGCGCCGTCATTACCTGATGAGAATACCAGGACTGAAACGACTTCCAGACCCTATCACCTTATCTCATTATCAGCTAAAACACCAAGTGCCCTTGACATGGCTAACACCAATCTATTGGAACACCTTGAAAAGCATCTGGAACTTGATGTATCGGATGTGGCCTATTCGCTTCATGTTGGGAGAGAGTCATTTGACCACAGGCGCATGCTGGTATGTCGCGATACAGATGAGGCAGTGGAGCTGTTCAGAAATGGAGATTCGGAACGGGTTATTACCAGGTGCAAAAAAGATATAAGCCAAAACGTAGTCTTTATGTTCTCCGGTCAGGGCTCTCAGTATGTTAACATGGGTCTTGAACTTTACCGGAATGAACAGACCTTCCGTGATGAGATTGATTTTTGTGCGGAATTCCTGGAGCCGGAGCTGGGCCTTGATCTAAGGGAGATTATGTTTACTTCGGAGGATGATTCCGGTAAAGCGGCTGAACAACTGAAGCAGACAGCCATTACCCAACCTGCCCTGTTTGTAATAGAATATACCCTTGCAAGGCTGCTGATGTCATGGGGGATAAAGCCGACGGCTATGATCGGTCACAGTATCGGGGAATATGTTGCAGCGTGTCTGTCGGGTGTATTTTCTCTTGAAGATAGTCTGACATTTGTTGCTTTACGCGGAAGACTGATCCAGGGACTTCCCAAAGGAAGTATGCTTGCGGTTGAGCTTTCCGAGGAAGAATTGAAGCCATTACTGGAAAAAGGCATCTCGATTGCGACAGTGAACAGTGTTAACCGATGTAGTGTTTCAGGTCCTTCTCCTGAAATTGGATCATTTAAAGAAAAGATGGAAAAACAGGGAATAACCTGTATTGATCTTCACACATCCCACGCCTTTCATTCAGAAATGATGGAGCCTGTCCTGAAGGAGTATGCGGACCATGTGAGGAGAATTTATTTAGACCCACCCAAAATTCCTTTTATCTCCAATGTTACCGGCACCTGGATTACAGAGAAGGAGGCTACTGATCCGGATTACTGGGCAAGACACATTCGTCATACGGTTAGATTCGCTGACGGAATTAAGGAGCTTTTAAAGATAGATGATCAGGTAATGCTGGAAGTTGGGCCCGGCCGGACACTGAAAACATTGGCAATTCAGCATCCTGATATTAAGTCTCGCAATATTGTCTTAAACCTAATAAGGCATCCGCGTGAGACAACACCAGATATGTTATTTTTATTAACAACCATAGGCAGATTATGGGTTGAAGGAGTGAAGATTGACTGGCAGGAGTTTTACAGGC
>JASFHE010000752.1:0-3352 GCA_050123415.1 Desulfobacteraceae bacterium
TGACAAGGCTTGAGGACATTGTGGAAGACCTTGAAGGCGGAGAACTCCCCCTCGAAGAGTCCCTTAAGACCTTTGAAGAGGGCATGAAATTACTGACATTCTGCTCCGACAAGCTTGACGAGGTTGAAAAACGTGTGGCGGTTCTGGTAAAGGAGAGTGACGGCAGATATACAAAAAGGTCATTTGATACAGACGAGCAGGAAGAATCCTGATTATGATACTTAAAGAATATTTACTTGAAAAAAGAACATTGATTGACCAGACCCTCGAAAACTATCTCCCGGAGATGAGCGGTCCAAGGGAAGAGCTTTTCAAGGCAATGCGCTACAGTCTTTTTGCAGGTGGCAAAAGGCTCAGACCCATTCTGTGTATTGCGGCCGCAGAGGCCGTGGGCGGAAGTCATGAAGACGTTATGCCTGCTGCCTGCGCCTTTGAAATGATACATACCTACTCACTTATACATGACGACCTGCCGGCCATGGATGATGATGAACTGAGAAGGGGAAAGCCCACAAATCATATGGTTTTTGGAGAGGCCATAGCCATACTTGCGGGTGACGGACTCCTGACAGAGGCATTCAGGATCATGGCTGATCCGAAACTATTAGAGAAAGCAGGGGCAGAAAAATTCAGAAAAGTAATCGAAATAGTTGCATCAGCATCCGGCGCCGGTGGTATGGTGGCCGGTCAGGCCCTTGATATAAGGGCTGAAGGTAAAAAGATAGACACATCCCTCATGGAGATAATCCATAAGCATAAGACAGGAGCGCTCCTAGAGGCATCGGTTGTTGCCGGAGCCATTCTGGGTGGAGGTTCCGAGAGTGACACAGGATCCCTTGAGCAGTATGGAAAGAATATAGGCCTTGCCTTTCAGATCTCGGATGATATTCTGGATATCGAAGGGGACAGTAAAGAGATGGGGAAACAGACAGGTGTTGACATTGAAAGGGGGAAAAACACCTACCCTTCCATCTACGGGATGGAGAAATCCAAAATAATGCTAAAAGAAATAATTGATAACGCTATTGATATGCTTTCTGCGTTTGAAGACAAGGCAGAACCGTTGAGGCAGATAGCAGTTTACATAATTGAGAGAAAGAGATAATGACAGAAAGCAATAAAGAGAACCTTCTTCAACACATCAACAACCCCGCTGACCTGAAAAATCTGACAATTGACCGGCTTGAGCAACTGAGCGACGAGATACGCAAGATGATTATAGAGACGGTCTCAAAGACCGGCGGGCACCTCGCCCCCAGCCTCGGTGTTGTTGAGCTTACAGTCGCCCTGCATTATGTATTCAATACCCCTGATGACAAGATTATATGGGATGTCGGGCATCAGTCCTATGCCCACAAGATACTCACCGAAAGAAAAGACAGGTTTAACACAATCCGAACCTACGGCGGATTAAGCGGTTTTCCGAAAAGGTCGGAAAGTCCATATGACGCCTTTGATACCGGACACAGCAGTACATCCATTTCGGCAGGTCTTGGAATAAGCACGGCAAAGGCATTAAAGGGCGAAAAATCAAAAGTGCTTGCCGTGATAGGTGACGGATCAATGACCGGAGGGATGGCCTTTGAAGGTCTGAACCAGGCGGGTGATAACGAAAAGGACCTGATCGTTATTCTTAATGACAATGAGATGTCAATCGCCCCTAATGTTGGTGCTATTTCTTCCTTTCTCAGCAGAAAAATGTCGGGCAGGAGGTTTGTTAGTATCAAAAGGGAAATGGAGAATTTTATAAAATCCGTCCCCGGCTTTGGAGAAAGGTTTCTTACCCTGTTTAGAAAAAGTGAAGACTCGCTTATTACCTTTTTTACTCCGGGCATGCTCTTTGAGGCGTTCAAGTTTAAATATATCGGTCCAATCCAGGGACATCGCTTTGACAGGCTTATTGAAACATTTAAAAATGTTAAAAATCTTGAAGGCCCGATACTTGTCCATGTCCTCACAAAAAAAGGAAAGGGATATGTACCCGCGGAAAAAAATCCTGCCCATTACCACGGTGTCGGATGCTTTGAGGTTGAAACAGGCTCTCCGCAGAAAAAAACTGGAAAAAACAATCCCACATATACAAAGGTCTTTGGCAAAACAATGGTAGATCTTGCAGCAGGGGATGATAAAATATTTGCCATTACCGCTGCCATGCCGGAGGGAACAGGTCTTAACTATTTTTCAAGAAAATATCCGGAACGTTTTCTTGATGTAGGCATTGCCGAACAGCACGCCGTTACATTTGCGGCAGGCCTTGCCACAGAGGGTTTCAAACCGGTTGTTGCCATCTATTCAACCTTCCTCCAGAGGGCGTTTGATCAGATCATACATGACGTGTGCCTCACCAACCAGCATGTTGTCTTCTGCCTTGACAGGGGGGGACTTGTAGGGGAAGACGGTCCGACCCATCATGGATATTTTGATTTAACTTATCTAAGGAGCCTGCCTAATATGACGGTCATGGCGCCAAAAGACGAGAATGAACTCCGCCACATGCTCTACAGCGCCCTTAACCATAATGGCCCTGTGGCAATCAGGTATCCGAGAGGCGAAGGTATGGGAGTGCCAATTGATGAAGGATATAAGTCTATCCCCTTTGACAAGAGCGCGGAAATACTTGCCGAAGGAAATGACCTTTTAATCGCCGCCCTTGGAAGCATGGTGTATCCGGCTGTTGAGGCAGCAAAAGCCCTTAAGGAGGAAGGCATTTCAGCAACTGTGTTAAACTGCCGGACAGTGAGTCCCCTTGATAACAGAATTATCGAGTTTTCACAGTCCACAGGAAATGTATTGACTGTTGAAGAAAATATCAGGAAAGGCGGCCTGGGCGGCGCAGTGCTTGAAGCCCTTGAAGACGCAGGTCTTCACATGGTAAAGACAAGAAGGCTCGGTCTGCCGACCAAATTTGTAGAACATGGCCCCCTTTCTCTTTTAAGAGAAAAATGCGGGCTCGATAAGACAGGAATTATCAGAGAAGCCAAAATTCTCCTGGAAAAATAATTTTTGGAAAAGGTGATTTCAAAGAAAAAAACAAGGCTGGACCAATTCCTGGTCCAAAAAGGGCTGGCTGAAAGCAGGGAAAAGGCAAAGGCCCTCATTATGGCAGGCGAAGTCATGGTTAACGGCACAAGGGCGGATAAACCCGGACACAGCTTTCCTGAAGATTCTGAAATAACCTTAAAGACCGGAAATATCCCCTATGTGAGCAGGGGAGGCCTGAAGCTTGAGGCTGCCATAGAGCATTTTGGCATTAAAGTGAACAACCTTGTTATACTAGACATCGGGGCGTCCACAGGAGGTTTTACAGACTGTCTTTTACAAAACGGCGCGAAGAAAGTTATTGCCATTGATG
>JASFHE010000753.1:0-3351 GCA_050123415.1 Desulfobacteraceae bacterium
CAAGAGCAGGCAAGTGCGCCGAGGCTATTAAGGCAACAACAGAACATTTCGATCCATCTACATTATCAGTGCGCCTTCAGCATAAAACAATAGCAACGCGGGCCGGACTTGGATGGATAGGAAAATCTGCGCTTTTAATTACGAAAAAATATGGTCCAGCGATTCGGCTGGGAACGGTTCTGACTAATACCGAATTCGAGATTGAAGAGCCGATCAACGATTCGCAGTGTGGTGATTGTAAAAATTGTGTGGAAGCTTGTCCGGCCAATGCAATAGTAGGCCAAAACTGGAAATCCGGTGTAGCGAGAGAATCGATTTATAATGCATTTGCGTGTCGGGAGACTGCTAAAGAGCTGGCGAGACTACAAGAAATCCCAGCAGCTATCTGTGGAATTTGTATAAATGTTTGTCCCTGGACACAAAAATATATCACGCATGAACTTACTATATAAAAGGAAATGTAATGCTTATTAAAAAAGCAATAAAAGCAGATGCACAGGAGATTCTCGACCTACAAAAACTTGCTTATCTTAGC
This sequence comes from Desulfobacteraceae bacterium, assembly GCA_050123415.1. Classification (GTDB taxonomy): domain Bacteria; phylum Desulfobacterota; class DSM-4660; order Desulfatiglandales; family HGW-15; genus JAAZBV01. The sequence goes on from JASFHE010000753.1 coordinate 536, forward strand.
GAGGCGGGGATTTATAATGATTTTACGATACAGCCGTTACATCAGGGTTTGGATGAAATTACATCAGAAATCGAATCACAGTATGTTTTAAAATGTGTAGTAAATGATAAAATCGTGGGGTCGGTAAGAGCTTATATGTCAGAAGGGACTTGCTTTATTAACAAGCTTATTGTACATCCGGAATTTCAAAACCAGGGCATAGGGACAAAATTATTAAAAGAAATTGAAAATGAATTTGTCCATGCTAAGCGTTTTGAACTGTTCACCGGCTATAAAAGCCGGAAGAATCTCCATATATATCACAGGTTTGGATTTGAGATATTTAAGCAAGAGAAAATCAGTGAGGCCTTAACGCTTGTATTTTTGGAAAAATCAAGAAATCGCATAAACAATGCTGAAAATTTATCCAGCTAAAACTCATGATGATATCGAGGTTGCAAGAAGTATTCTTGGCGAATACCTTGCCTGTCGGGAAAGCGAAAAGTCGATATTTCCCGAGGAACTGCAGGCTTTTCGAAAACAAATAGCTGAACTTCCGGCAGAGTTTGCAGAGCCAGGAGGATGTTTGCTTCTTGCAAAATTTGATGAAGAAGTCGCTGGATGTGTGTGTTTAAGAGATTTAGGTGATAATATATGCGAGATGAAAAGGTTATTTGTCAAACCTGAGTGGAGAAACCAAGGTATAGGAAAAGCTCTGGCTAAAGAAATCATTGAAAAGGCAAAGCCGATTGGGTATTCATATATACGAATAGATACATTCAATGAGGCGGCTAAAAAAGTTTATACATCTATTGGATTTTATAAAATACAACCATATCGTTATAATCCGACAGAAGGTATTGAATTTATGGAATTGAAGCTAATATGAAGGAGATAATATGCCTGCATATCTTATTGCAAATGTAGATATCAAAGATGTTGAGAAATTTAAAGAGTATCTGAAAGCAACGCCATCAATAGTTAAAAAATATGGAGGAAAGTTTCTTGTCAGAGGTGGTGATTTTGAAGTATATGAAGGTAACTGGAATCCCAAAAGGCTCGTTTTATTAGAGTTTGAATCAATGTAAAAAGCAAAACAGTTTTATGATTCACCAGAATACGAAGAAGTAAAAAAATTACGTCAAAGCTCGACATACACTGAGTGGGTGTTTGTCGAAGGGATTTCCACAGAAATATCTAATGTTTTAAATGAGTAAAGTGTCAAATGAAAGTAAATATTTCACTAGTAGAAACTAATGAAGAAATTAATGTTGTTAAACAGCTATTTTTCGAATATCTCCAATATTTGAAAAAAGAGTTTTGTGAATATGATGATTTGCCTTGGCTTATTGATTATTACAAGTCATTTGAAGAAGAAATCGAGGGCTTGCCCGGAGAATATAAGCCGCCCAGAGGATGCATTCTTTTAGCCGAACATGATGGGCAGGCTGTTGGTTGTGTTGCTCTTGATGAACAATGTGACGGTATATGCGAGATGAAAAGGTTGTATATAAAACCGGATTATCAAAGAGAAGGAGTCGGTACTGCACTTTGCAAGGCTCTTATCGAAGAAGCGAAGAAAATTAGTTACAGCAAATTCCGTCTGGCAACCGCGCTGGAGCCTGCAAAACAATTGTATAAAACACTCGGCTTTGTAGAAATAGAACCCTTCGATCATGTTCCCGTCAGCGGAGTCACTTTTATGGAATTGAAGCTGAAATAATTATAGCCGGGTTTTATATGGTAATAAAAGCAATAATCTTCGACTTTGACGATACACTGGCGGTGGAGAGAGCTTCGGCCGAAGAAGCTATGATGATAACATGCAAGAAGGTTCGCCAAAAGTATGATGTTGATCCACAGGAACTGTATGATAATGTCTGGGAAAAAGCCCGCGAACTATGGCACAACAGTTCACCTGTTCGGCAGTATTGTGTAAATGTTGCCATAAGTTCGTGGGAAGGTCTCTGGGGACGTTTCGATGGAGAAGATGAAAACCTGAAAATCCTGCGTTCGTGGACACCAACCTATCGCAAGCAGGCATGGCACAATACACTGCTCGAATCGGGAATAGATGATCCTGATTTTGCCGAGTATCTGTCACTGGGATTTCAAAAACAAAGGCAAAAAATCCATAATGTTTTCAGTGACGCAGAACCGGCTTTGGTAAAGTTAAGAAAGAATTACAAACTTGCTCTTGTTACTAACGGCGCATCCGATCTCCAGCGAGAAAAAATTCAGGGTTCCGGCCTTGCGAAATACTTTGATGAGATTGTTATAGCCGGAGATGTCGGAATACGTAAGCCTGAGCCGCAGATTTTCAATGTAGTCCTAAGCAAAATAGGGATGCAGCATGATGAAGCAATTATGGTAGGAAATGCTCTTGACTCAGATATAATAGGCGCTCAGGAGGCAGGAATTAAAACTGTCTGGTTGAATCGCAAAAAAGAAGAAAACCAAAGTGAAATAAAACCTGATTACGAAATAAACAGTATTAATAAATTAGAATTTATCCTTAATGATTTGGTTAAAATATGAAAACTCATTTTAAAAAATATCACGGCCTCGGAAACGATTATCTTGTTATTGATCCGAGTATTTTTAACATTGACTTGAAACCGGAGACGATTCGCCTGATTTGTGACAGGCACTTTGGAATCGGCTCTGATGGAATTTTATATGGCCCGATTAAAAGTGGAAATAATTTGAGTGTGAGAATTTTCAATCCTGACGGCAGCGAGGCGGAGAAGAGCGGTAACGGCCTGAGAATATTCGCGAAATACCTGTACGAACATGAATACGTCAGGCAAAAAAGTTTCAGGATTCAGACATTAGGT
>JASFHE010000754.1:0-3346 GCA_050123415.1 Desulfobacteraceae bacterium
CTGGTGATAATTGTGTTAGTTCCGCAACATATTCAATAAGCCGTTCCAGATTATATCCCTTAGCTTTGAGTTCATATTTCTCTTTTACTTTTTCTTCTGCTCTTTCAAGAACTTTTTCTACAAATTGACCATCTCCCAGTATTCGTTCATCACCTCTTTGATAGTCACCAGCCTCTCGAAGAGATTTTACCCCTGTCCAGCCTCCATGACTTCGCAATAATCCACCACCTGAAAGATCAGGTCGTTTTCCCTGTTCAATTCCTTTGCGAACAAATCGACTATACTCACTCCTCCATCCAGCTTCTTTACTCCCCATTAGTTTAAGAATATAATTCACATCCTGCCATTTGATTTTTTTCCGTCCCATGATAACGCAATGTCCGCAGTAAGGATATCCTGATAATTTTTTGTATTCTTTAACAATATCCGCTCTCAAAGGATTAAGATGTATATAGCGAACAAGTTCAAGTAAATAGGAATCTTCCTGACACAGAATTGATTTATATCGATTTTGAAATAGGTGTCCATATCGTTTATGCTTCCGGTTAAAATTAACAGCGTATCCTGTAAGCAGCCTCTTCATTAAGGTAGAAAGTGAAATGTCTCCTGTTCTCAACAACAGGTGAAAATGATTTGGCATTAGAGCCCATGCATAGCAAGATGTTCTGCTTTCCAGTAACAATTCGCCAAGACGATTTATAAACGCGGAATAATCCTTTTGATCGATAAATATATCTTTACCATCAATTCCCCTTGCCATGACATGGTGCAGGGCACCTGGAGTATCTACGCGGGATTTTCTAGGCATGAATCTTTAATAATATTTTGTTTATATTATGTCAATTAATATTTTGAAGTACGTCCCCTAAGCCTTGGCAAATGTGAAAATTAATATTGATACCTGAATAGCCATATGAAATGAATTATCTAAACATGCTGAAAAAAATACCCAGTACTACAGCCTGGATAATCCATCCGATAATACACACTCCAACCGCGCGTAAAGTGCTTGTATAGTCGAGTGCCTGCCGCACTGCAACAACCATAGTTACAAGCATCCAGATACCGGCTGCAAAAAATACAATTCCTGAAAGCCCCGGAATAATCCCTATGACCCTTATTACCCCCGGAGAACTCGAAAAACCTATTGTCCTTAGCAGTTCGCCGTAGTCCGCTTTTGTAGTCGGTGTAGGCAATAATTTTGTTCCCACGATGTAAGTGACATAGGACCAGATCAACCATCCGACAAGAGCCGTAAAAGTGCCGGTAATAAGGCCGGTTATTCCGGCTTTCCAGATCATACCGATACCCCCGGCAACACTTGCCATAACAACTACCATCATGGATTCAAACAAAGCGGACTTATCTGCTTCCACCTCTTCATAAAGTCTGATGTCCAGCTTTGCGGCCCTGATCATTTTTTCAATTAAGGGATTCATAAAGGCCTCCTTTCCTGCAATTTTATAATATATTACTGTTTACCGATTCTTTTATTATACTCGGCCTGGACCTCTTTCAGCTTACTATAAAGCTCTTCCTCTGGAATTATCCCTTTCTCATTTAAAAGCCGACATATAGTATCAATCTGTATGGTATTTGCGATTAATAATTCTTTGAAGCTAGCCAGTTCTTTCATATCAAATTGCTGTCCCATTATACTCCTTTATTTTTTACTTATCTATTTCCTTAATCTCCCTTGTACTTACTTAACAATCCTCAGTCTGTGAGTTGTTTTAAGGTGTTCCCACAGTGCATTTATAATTACCGCTGAGGCTTCATCCCCATCAATATCATCTCTGCCGGATCTGTTCATACAATCCTGAATCAAAGGTTTGTTCTCTTTCCATAAGAATCTGTTCCGGATATAGCTGCCAAGAGTCGGATAAAGATAGAGCAGATCGGATTCATCCATGTTGGCTATCCGTGTTTTTTCTTTTAAAGACATTTCATAAAGGAGCTTTTCAATAACTTCTTCTATTGTACCGGGAAATAGTGGATCGGGATTCATTGGATCAGGCATACTGTTTTCAATTATCTCCAATCGTTATACTTGTATATCGTTATTTTACAGTTTTCCTGCCGGCTTTCTTTTTGACTGCTGTTTTCTTTGCAGCAGCCGGTTTCTTTTTGGCCCTCCTTTTTTCAGCAGCTTTAGCTATCAAAATCATCCTGGCCTTTTTAAATTCCGCTTCCAGTTTTTTTATGTCAGCTTTTGCGGCTGTGGCTTCTTTGTTAAGTTTGGTTAATTTTTTCTTTGCCTGGGTTAACCTGTAGTTTATTTGAGTTGCTGTTGCCACACTGTCTCCTTTCTATTCAGGTTTATCATAAAAACAAAAAAACCCCACTCTCTATATTCAGATTCAGAAAGCAGGGTCTGTTCAAATAATCAATCCATAACAATCCTTCGGTTTAAGGTTTAGCATGTATTAATTAACTATCATTCATTATTCTTAATTACTCCATTATTAACTAAAGATCAAGTATTTTAGATTAAGTTATATTAGCAGTGTCCATCCAAAAACTAAAGTTTTTGTTCGGCAGCGGTCAGCAAAACGCTTTAAAATAAAGACTTAGCTGACGCCTGATAGCTGACCGCTGAAAGCTCCATTCAGAAATTGTCTCTTTCTGGATGGATAATAAAAAAGGCAGGGTTTACAACCAGACCCTGCCTTATATATATTTGAGGCTTCCCGAGATGCCGTTTTAATCCCCGAGGCGAATCTCCTGCATTACAGGTTAATGGTGAGATGCCCGGCAGAAAAGATGCACGCACATCAGAGAAGCCTTTTAAGCGATCATTCCAACTCCTGTTTTTTAAAGTATAACCTTTGGAGGCATAAAGCCGTCATATAGTTTAGGTGTTAAGTGTTGAAGTTGGATGCACTTAACTTTAATTAAAGATTAAGCACGATATATTTCGGGTCAACGGCACAGTTGAAAAAAATATGTAAATTTATAAAATTTCTGAAAAAAAATAGCATTTGATTTATTGAAAAAACACTTTTCAAACCTTGACAATCCTGATGCAGTGATTACGTTTTTTCGTCGTTATTGCGTTAGTCATATCAGCAACTTAGGCATGCCTGCCTGGGGCGATATATTCTTAATATCTGGGTCAATTATTATTATTTTTTCATATTCTTTTTATATCTACATTAAGGAGGATAAAATTTATGAACATCAAACCTTTAAATGACAGGATTCTTGTATTAAGGACCGAAGAAGTAGAAAAAACCTCAGGGGGCATCTATATCCCTGATACAGCAAAGGAAAAACCTCTTGAGGGCAAAGTTGTAGCCACTGGCCCCGGAAAAACGGATGACAAGGGAAAACTCATACCAATGGC
>JASFHE010000755.1:0-3344 GCA_050123415.1 Desulfobacteraceae bacterium
TGGTAAAGGCATTAAGTGACGGTGAATATTGGTACACCACTCCGGGCACATTTGAGATAAGATCTTTCAGGCGCTCTTCGCTTTCAACAAGGGCCTTTTCCCGCTGACTGATTTCTACTGCCATGTGCTGCAGGCTCTGCGCTAGTTGTTGATATTCTTTTATTCTGATCCGGGGCCATTGAAGATCATACCTCCCGCTGGCAATGGATTGGGCTTTTTTAGTATATTTCCTGAAAGGATCTGTGAGTTTTCCTGCCTGGAACCATGATATGACTACCGCTATGCCAATGGCAATCGACAGGCCCAGTACCATTATTACGTATATATATCTAAGAAGTTCGAAGGCTTTGCTAGCAGGCTGGGCTACCATGATTTTCCAGCCTGACTCCTCCACCCCCACAAGGGTTCCCAGGAATTGTACCCCATCCAGTTCAAAGGTTCCGGAGGAAAAATATTTTTCTCTGTCTGTTCCATTTGATAACAGATTATTCAGATTTAATTTTTGCCCAAGACGCAGTTTGCTTGAATCCCCCACAACTCGTTCCTGATCATCCATAACCAGTGTTATAAATCCGGCGTCCACAGGCAAATCGTTGATAAATCCGGATAGATTGTCAAGTGTGATTTCTCCGATGATAAGGCTGTCTGATAATGGAACAGAAAGCGCTATAACTACTTGACGGCTTACAGTGGACAGGAAGGGCGCAGACCACAGGATTTTTTGTGTATCTTTTGCGGTAGTAATAAAAGGACGGCATGAAAGATCCAGGCCTGTCAAATCTGCACGCATCGCACGTCGTGAAACAGGCAAACCAACACTCTTGATGGTATTATCCGAATTTCCAACAATAAAAATGGCTTCGAAGAATTCTCCCCTGCCGCACTGTGTATCCAGTAAAAAGGATATTCTTTGCTCAAGGTAAAATTCTTCCCCATCCTTAAGGTATTCGGCCAGGGCGGTCAACTGACGTTGCCCGTTTCTCATGTGCGCAGATATCCGGTCGGCAATAGAACGAGCCATTGCTTCGTGTTTAATGCTGGTTCGGGCACCTATTGCCGGTATAATAACGAGCCACATGAGAACAACGATGATAATTACCGGCACAATGGCCACAAGACTGAAATGCATTAACAAGAACCGTTTTAAAGATACGGTAGATTTCATTGATTTACTCCACTGGAATAAATTTTCTGTTTTGGATTATACACATGAAGGCATTTGATTGGTTCCTATCTCCAAAATCATCAAACCTTATTTTGCTCATCAATAAATCCTATCTTAACAGGTGTTTTTGAGCCACAATCCGGGAAAACAATACATAGGAGCGGGGAAAGAGATATCTTCAGGATGGATTTTTTAAAAGGATCATGGCATATTTCCTCCCATTGCTTTATTCAACTACAGATGGGATAATTGACTCCTTTATTTAATCAATTTAAGCAAAATCCATGCCCGGCAGATTTTTTCTATAAATTAGCTGTTTTTAAGCTGCTGCAACACAGGCAATGTCATTCATGCTGTACTCTTTTAATAATAAAGGCAGGTTTGGCACATAATTAATTAACCATATTTATATTAAAGGGGTAAAAATGTGTCTGTTTTATCAATGAGTTCTTTTTGAAAAAATGGAGAAGAAAGGTAATTATTTTAATTCGGACAGTGCAGATTTTTACAGGGGTTTTTAAGGCGTCAATGAAACGACGGAAGAGAATAAAATCCAACATATTCAGAAGATATATTCTTTTTTTTAAGCATTTCATAGACATTAAACACAATAGGACAGATTTCATAATTTCGTACAACACCCATAAGCCTGAATACAAATTCATCTTTGTGCAGGTGGGGAAAGGACCGACATGCTTCGGGTCGGCACTCATAGCAGGTGCATATATTTCCATCAAGAAAGTGGCAGGGCAGACTGTTAAAAATCAGATCATCTGAAAACTTCTTATCGTTTTCTTTAAGATATAGGCTTTCAAATTCCGAAGGACTTATTCCGAGTCCCTTAGCCATTCTTTCGATATCTCCTTCTTCCATGGTGGGTGAAATTTTCCGGCAGCAGTTACCGCATTCTTTACAGTCAACCTCCTGTATCACCTGCTCATAAAAACCATGAACAATCGCATCCATTTCCTCCATATCCATATGATATCCCTTGAGGAAGCTGCGAAAATCCCAGTTCTCGTCTTCTTTTTTTTCTGCCAGTTCTTTTATGACTTCCAGGTCAGTTTCTATTTTCATCATATTTTTTTCGGTTTTATGGTATGTCTTGAGTGATGATATTCAAGTGATCAATGAATAATGTCGTTTAAATCAGTGCCTGCCTTATATTTACTCAATGTAGCTAAAGTACAAATCCGCTAACTGGTCATGGAATCCCCACCCAATTCCATCTGTATCATTTACAATGGTCAAAAGCCTTTCATTAAAAATGTCAGTAAGCCCATTATTCGCTATAAAAGTTAAAGCCTTTTCATACATATTTTCCATGCTAATATAAAAGGCTTCATTGATATCTCCGTATTCGTTAGTAAACCTGACTCCTGTTTCAACATAAAAAACCATTATATCAGCAATATTGGCTTTTGAACTTGTCAGCTTTTTATAGTCGGTAATTGCTTTCCTGGCTACAGACAATCTGGCTGGCGGATCTTTACTTTCGGATACAGGAAAGAATTCATGCTCAATAATTGCTTTATATTTTTGTAATACACTTTCGTCATTAGAAAACAACCGAACTTGATAATATTCTCTTACTACATCAAATGATTTATAAAGTGTAGAGATGTCATCAATAAGTTCTTTCTGAGTTTTTGATTTAAGTTTTTTCTTTAATTCTGAAACATTCATATTTTAAATATTCCCTTCTCTTAAAACATGTCCATGTTGTGGACTTATTATGAAAACGTGTCCAAATTTTCTTAAATTTTGGACACGTTTTTTGTGCGAAACATCGTTCTCATAATCATAAATAAAGAATTTGTCGATAAAAACCTGATATATCGACATGTTTTCTCAATATGTCGTCAACATCGATATATTATTTGAAAGAAACGTATTTATCTCTAATATGCACTGCCCCGGTGCATATTTCTGAAATATGCACTGATTTTGCCTAAATCAGTGCATATCAGGTGTCTTTAAACAGATCATACAATTCGGCATTTACATAAAAAACGTCTCTTCCGACTTTTTCACTCTTTAAAACGCCTAATGATTCAAGCTCTTTAAGGTGTTTTCTTGCCACATTTCGGGAAGCAATTTTCTTTGTAACTACTCACCCTTATCAGTATAGATTTGCCCTGAAAAGGCCATTTGGATTGCGACCAGGGGATTGTATCCA
>JASFHE010000756.1:0-3339 GCA_050123415.1 Desulfobacteraceae bacterium
GAAAACATACCGGCTTTACCATCCCCCCTTGAATCCGTGAAGTATCAGTTTGAGGAATGGCGTAAGACGAGGAAGAACCGGCGAGAGCGGATTCCGGAAACGCTTTGGTCAGCAGCAGTAGGACTGCGAAGCCAATACTCGGTTAATCAAATATCACGTGCCTTGGGATTAAATTATAATGATCTGAAAAAGAGGATACCTGAACAAAATGTCTATTCCAAGAGGAAAAAATTATCATCATCCGATTTCGTAGAGCTTGATTGGCAGAGCGGTTTTTCTGGATCTGAATGCATTATAGAGATGGAGGACACATACTGCTCAAGAATGAGGATGAGTTTCAAAGGAAGTACTGATCTCGATCTGCTGGAGCTTGGAAAAGCTTTCTGGTCCAAAGGCAAATGATTCAGCTAACTCCTCATATGCGTATCATCCTGGCAGTTGCCCCTGCTGATTTCAGGAAAGGCATAGACGGGTTAGCCCAACTATGCCGTAGTGTTCTTGAATCGGACCCTTTTTCAGGTTACCTGTTCGTGTTCCTGAACAAAAAGAAAACAGCAATAAAGATGCTGGTCTATGACGGCCAGGGATTCTGGCTGTTTCAAAAACGTTTATCAAAGGGGCGATTTAAATGGTGGCCTAACGAAAAGGACAAAAACTCAATAAACCTTTTTGTGCACGAATTGCAGCTTTTGATATGGAATGGAGACCCTGAAAGCGCAAAGACTGCACCTTTCTGGAAAAAAATCCCTGTTTGATATTTTTTTACTTGCGTTCCATTGATTCTTATGCTATGTCTACTGACCATGGATCTGGAAATCAAATACAGAGGCAGAGTTGCCACCACTTCTGATGTTGCATTTATAAACAAGCTGATCAAGGATAATCCTCATGACAGCCGACGGGTGCTGTCCATAAAGCTTTGCAAGGCATGGAACTGGATACAGCCCAATGGCGCACTTAAAGATATGGTCTGCCGGGGATTCATGCTTGAGCTGCATCGTGCAGGATATATTAACCTGCCTGCCAAAAAACGCACCCCGAATAATCCGCTGATGAATCGCAGGATACCTGACAGTATCTCTGTTGATAACACTACTTTTTCAACATCACTGAAACATGTATTGCCCCTTGAGTTTTGTCAAATCAGGAGAAGCGGCAAAGAAAAAATATTTAACTCCCTGATGGACAGATATCATTATCTGGGATATTGCCAGCCTGTAGGGGAGCATCTTAAGTATATTGTCTATGCAGATAAAAGGCCTGTAGCCTGTCTGGCATTCTCATCAGCCCCTCGTCATATAGGATGCAGGGACAGGTTTATCGGATGGGATAAGCATACCCGTCAAAAGAATATAAGTCTTATGGCTTACAATACCCGGTTTCTTATCCTGCCCTGGATAGAGATCAAGTATCTTGCCTCCCATATATTAAGCCGGATAGCAAAGATACTGCCTGAAGACTGGCTGAATTTTTACAAGCATCCGGTTTATTATCTGGAAACCTTTATAGATACTGAGAAGGGTTTTAAAGGTACCTGTTATAAAGCGGCCAACTGGATATACCTTGGCAAGACAACAGGCCGTGGAAAAAACGATCAGACCCGAAAACCTAACAGGTCCATAAAAGATGTTTATGGTTATCCCCTTGTAAAGGACTTCAGGGAAAAGCTCTGCGGGGGATATTATGACTAAACCCAAACGAATAGATCTCAGCCAGAAAGAGCTGGATGCATTGATACAGCGTGTGGAAGAGGGAACTCTTACAGACAAGGACCGTGAGATTATAAAGGCCATGGCTGAGACGATCTCCATCTTGAGCCATGCAATGGATGAAAAGACCGCCTCCATAAAGCGCCTTTTAAAGATGATTTTTGGGAGCAGCACGGAAAAGACATCAAAGGTTCTGAATGATAAAGAAAAGGATTCATCTAAAAGAACCGGCAAACAAGATAAACCAAAACCAAAAGGTCATGGCCGGAATGGAGTTGAGTCTTACAAAGGAGCCGATAAGGTTAAAATCCAGCACGAGGTCCTGAAACCCAAAGACAAATGTCCTGAATGTCTGAAGGGCAAATTATATGAAATAAAGAAACCCAAAACAGTTGTTCGCATTACAGGCCAAAGTCCCCTCCATGCCACTGTATTTGAAATGCAGAGACTCAGGTGCAATCTTTGCGGTGAAGTCTTTACCGCCAATGCTCCGGCAAATATCGGAGAAGAAAAATATGATGCAAAATCAGGGGCCATGATAGCCCTTTTAAAATACGGGAGCGGTCTTCCCTTCAACCGACTGGAACAACTCCAGGCCAGTCTTGGAGTTCCTCTTCCGGCATCAACCCAATGGGATATACTGGAATCGGTTGTCGATAAAATACATCCGGTCTTTAGTGAACTTCAGTTCCAGGCCGCTCAGGGGGATGTTATTTATAATGATGACACAGTCATGAAAATCCTGGAGTTGATGAAAGAGAACAAAGATGCTCCTCGAAAAGGCATGTTTTCCTCCGGGATAGTATCCACTCTGGGGGATAAAAAGATAGCCATGTTTTTTACCGGACGAAAACATGCCGGAGAAAACCTGGGAGACATTCTGGCAAAAAGAAAACCGGGGATAAAACCACCTATACAGATGTGTGATGCCCTGTCCAGGAATACTTCCGATGAGTTCAATACCATCCTCTCCAACTGCCTGGCCCACGGGCGCAGGAATTTTGTGGATATTGTATGGAACTTTCCCGATGAGTGCTCTCATGTCCTTGAGGAGTTGAAAAAGGTCTATAAAAATGATGCCCTTACCAAACAAAAAAATCTTGCCCCGGATGAGCGGCTTGTCTTTCATCAACAGAACAGCAAACCGATTATGGATGATTTGAAGGAATGGTTCAGGTCCATGATTGAGGATAAAAAAGTGGAACCGAACTCAGGCCTGGGCAAAGCAATCAAGTACATGAGAAAGCACTGGAATGAACTGACCCTTTTCCTGCGTGAACCAGACGCCCCTCTGGATAACAACATATGTGAACGGGCCTTGAAAAAGGCCATCCTGCACAGAAAAAACGCATTGTTTTATAAGACTGAGCGCGGAGCATATGTAGGCGATTTATTCATGAGCCTGATCCATACATGCAGCCTTTGCAATATAAACCCCTTCGACTACCTGAAACAGATTCAAAAACACTTCTCACTGTTATCTAAACATCCCGGACAGTGGATGCCATGGAATTATAAAAACGCTATCCCGCCCGTTGAATAGAATCATCCGCGCCTGGATTGAAAAAATATAGGATGCGTGAGATTTTTATCGGATTTTTAGCGCTACTCAGGCTTGCCGAAAGGACAC
>JASFHE010000757.1:0-3337 GCA_050123415.1 Desulfobacteraceae bacterium
GATTGTCACATGACTTAATGGTAAGTGACTGGCTGCCTATTGCCTGCTCACGCATTTTCTCAAGAATCGCAAACTTTTTTTCCAGGTCTTCCGAGATTTCAGTCAGTAATGACTGTGCTTGTAGCTGTGCCTCTTTTGCCGTGCTGATTTTCTCTTCGGTTTTTGAACGATCATCCTTTTGTTTATCAAGCTTAAGCTCGTTTTTTTTCAATTCGGTTTCAAGCGTTTCAAGTTGCGCGGTGAGAGTTTTTAACAGGTCGGATGCTGTTTCAAGATCATGCTTTTCTTTTTTCAGGGTTGCTATAGCATCGGCTACAGGCTTCCAGTCAATATCAGAAAAATCAGAGTATTCATCCAGTTTTGAGAGTATTGAAAGGCTCTTCCTGAGTTTTTCCTGATCATTCTGAAGCTTGCTGATCTGCCCGGCCAGTTCTGCCAGGTGTGTTTCCCTGAGTTTTGCTTTTTCTTCCAGCAGCGATATCTTTTCTGCGTTGCTCCATCCAAGCACATAGCGGCTTCTATCATCAATATGATGACGGTCGTCTTTTTCATGGCGTCCGCCGGGCGATTTGATTTGCCCGGTTCGGGTAATAGCATGGGCTTCACGCTGGAACTGGCTCTGGGATGAACAACAGGCCAGATTAAAACGACGCGCTGTTTCATATTCAATCCATTCATAAAAAGGGGAGTCAGATTTTATCTGAAGCTTGCACACAAGAGAATCAGGATGAAGGGACGGAAGATCACTATTGACTCTGTCTCGCACTCTGTAATAAACCAGCCGCCCACGCAGGTTGGTTTTATCTACCCATTCGGCCACTTTGCTGTAATATTGATCAGATACAAGAAGAGAAAGGCCAAAATTCCTGAGTAGCCGTTCGATTGCACCCTCCCAGTCCCGCTCATCTTCTCTTACCCGGATTAACTCTCCGGCAAAGGGCATATCTTCTTCTTTAACTTTAAGTGCGTGGCACAATGCGCGTCGAATAGATATCTGTTTTTCTTCAATATTGCTGCGCCGGGATTTTAAGCCGGTAATTTCGGCTTTTAACTTTTCATGCTCCTCCTTGCCCTGCACAAATTCGACCTCAATGCGTGTCCTGTCATTCTGTATCCCTGATTCCTGTTCTTCTACAGATATGCGCCAGGCCCTGATATTTGAGCTTTGTTTAATAAAACTTTCCTGTGTGGATGCTGGCTTCTTTCCAAGCTTCCTTACAAACTCATTATATTTTTTTGCTTTGAGTTCCCGGCGTTCCAGCTCTTCATTCTTATAACGTATCTCCGCTTCTATCTTGTCAATCCTGTCCCCGCCGTTTTCAGCAATTGATCTGCGGATTTCACGCTCCTGCAACAACTGTTCATTCCGTATTTTTTCAAGGCCCTGGATAGCGGCATGGTGCCCGGTTAATTCATTTTCAAGAGAGATGAGATGCTTTTCCAGTAATTTAATTTTGAGAGTGGCGAACCAAGGCTGCAATGCATCACTGCATGCTTTCAGTTCTTCGACCTCCCGGCTCAATGTTTGGTGGCGGTCACAATCCGACACAAGGGGCTCAAGCATTTCAACCTGACGTTTGGCCTTAAGAACGGCTTCATGAGCTCTGTTAAGATCTTCAAAGTGCCTGATCAGTGCAGATATTCGTGGCGCAACATCAAAGGCTTCAAGCATATGCCTGCGAACAAAGTCGGTGAGGTTTCCAACGGATTTAAGAGATACTGTCTGATGAAACAGGTCGAGGGCCTGCTCATTATTAATACCAAAACGACGCCGAAACCAGGCACAGTAAGGTGGAAAGCTGTCAAAAATCGATACGCCATTTGATCGTAACTGTTTACGTAGTCGAACCATCTCACTTCCGAATTCTGAAAAATCGGATGCTATTGAAAGATCGCGCTCACATGCTGCATAAAGACGGGCAGGCTGAGAGGTTGCGTCCTTCATCCAGAAAACCTGCGCAAGTGTTACGATTTTATTGTATCCTGCGTTGTAAAAGATACCCAGAATGACGGAATAATTATTAAGACCCCGCAGGGCCACTGGCTTGGCGCTGTTAAGGGTTTCCTGTCGTTCTGACTTGTAGTATCCCAATACATAGGACCGAAGGGTTCGTTCACGCGTTCCTGCCCCGGCAGCCTTGTTGTATGCAATACGTTGGCTCGGCACAAGTAAAGTGGTGACAGCATCAACCAGTGTTGATTTTCCCGAGCCTATATCTCCTGTAAGAAGACTGTTTTTGCAATCCGGATTAAGAGTCCAGACCCTGTTGTCAAAAGTTCCCCAGTTATAAATTTCAAGACGTTGAAGGCGAAATCCGGCTAACTGGTCATCCGTGATAAATTCAATGCCTAACTGTTCAGCCATCTGCCTCGTCCTTCTTTTTATTAAGATGCTCCCGATACTCGGACAGTCTGCTGTCAAAATCCGCCAGCCATTGTGCATCGACAAAGGCCTTGATAATCCTGCGCACTTCAATCATTTGCCCTTGTCCTCTTAAACGACGGATAAAACCCAGCTCCGATATTTTATTCAGTATAGTACCGATTTCATCGATAAGTTTTACTTCATTACTGCCGGATGGAAGGAAAATACGCACCATTTCCACTATTTCGTCTTTTGACATGACCAGCCTTGACTCTCCTCCGCCTGCATCAAACTCTATCAGCTTTTTTCTAAGAAGCGCAAGCACCAGGCTGACCTTGTATGAAAGCTGCCGTCTGACAATAAGTCTGGGAATGGCTGTTGTGTTATCATCATTATTATCTTCCATTGAACGCAGGTAACCGTATCCCTCGGCCTCATCAAGCATTAATTCAAGACCAAGCACAGTAACATAATCCCGGACACCTGCCTGTTGGTTAAGGAGCGATCCCCACAATTCGGCATTCTCGTCCCTGTAAATTACTCCCTTTAAAAGAGGTATAACAATAGATGCCAATTCATGGTTAGAGTCTAATGAAGAGCTTAAATTAATATCTGTATTATCCCGCATCAGTTCCTCATAAATATAATACGTGGCAATATCGCCTGCCGTGTGACACCCATATCAGACTGCCAGGTGACCTTATCCTTTAAATCTTCATTTACTGATTTGTGAGGCCAGTCTCCGGCGAGCTGAAGATAGGCAACCAGTTCTGCCAGCCCGTGATCCAGGGGATAGCACGTAATTATTTCGGCCAGGCTTACTGTTTTACGCTCCTGTAGTTCATGGCGAATATTCCTTTTTAATTTTTTACGATCAATTGCAACCTGGGCATATAATGCAGCAGTATCTACATCTGCGTCTCCTTCTTCCAGAACCACGCTTGAGATCAACGGCTTGAGCACCGGGCGAAA
>JASFHE010000758.1:0-3335 GCA_050123415.1 Desulfobacteraceae bacterium
ACCCCGGATGATGATCTGGTAGGCAGTATTTGTCCGGACATCATAATTGACGGGCTTATGGCAAAGAGGAATACAGGTACATCTATTGATCAGGCACCCCTTGTGATAGCCCTTGGCCCGGGTTTTTGTGCCGGCAGGGATGCCCATTATGTTATTGAAACAAATCCGAATATTCCCGAGCTGGGAAAGATTATTGAAGACGGTTATGCTGAAGAACACACCGGTATCCCGACAAAAGTACTGGGCAAGTCACTTGAGAGGATTTTAACAAGCCCGGGGACAGGAACCCTTTATGGGATAAGGGATATTGGAAACAGTGTTAAAAAGGGCGGGATAATCGGTTATATTGGGGAAGAGAAACTGATTTCGCCTATCTCCGGTATAATATGGGGGCTTATAAGAACCCCTGCGAGTGTTAAACAAGGTCAGAAACTGGGGGATATTCACCCCGGCAGTGACAGGAATATCTGTTTTGAAATTACACCTCAGGCAAAAATCATTGCCGAAGCAGTAAGAAAGGCCATCTTAAGAAAATACCCCTCCTGATTTATTCCATCTTTGCCTGGCCCCGGTCGAGCAGGTTTTGCATTTGGTCACGGGTCAGGAATGTCTGCACATTAACGGAAATATATTCTTCAACGCGATCGAGAAAATCCAGGGCTTTTTCGGAAAAGGGCTCCAGCGCTCCCAGTTCAATGACCCCCAGTACCTCATTGTCACGAGTAAAGGGTTTGATCACAATTGCGCACGGCAGGGCTTTTCCGAGGCCTGAACGGATCAGTGTATAATCTTTCGGGACGTCGGTCACAAGTATTCGCTTCTTACTCCGGGCAGCCTGTCCAACAAGGCCCTGACCAAATTCAAGTTCTTTCGTGATGTTTGAGTCAATGGAAAAGGCATAACTTCCGGTCAGTTTGAGGCGTTTGTCATTACCAGCGATATAGATGGCACCGATTTCAGCATTAAGGTATCTGACAAGAAACGTGATGATACTTCTGCTGAGCTCGAAAATATCTTTTTTACCGCTAACTACAGAGCTTAATTCCATCTGGCGGATTTGATGCCATTCCTTTATGACAGTTTCATCCCGATTTTTTTTAAGGGTCGCGGTCATCGCGTTAAATGAGTGTACAAGATCACCGATTTCATTTTTCACCTTTATTTCAGGTAATTGTGAATAATCACCCATTACCACTCTTTTAATGCTGGCAGAAAGCCGGATTACCGGCCTGACAATCCTTCTGACAATAATAACAACAAATCCAAACGCCAGAAGCCCGGTCAGGCAGGTCAATGAAATCATAACATTGCGGAGCATATAAATTGCGGAAAAAGCCTCAGCTTTTTCGATCTCCGCAATTACACCAAATATGACATCCTGGATCATGAATTCTCTGTGGATGCCGACCACTTCCCGTCCGTGCGGGCCGGTGTAAATGTGAATTCCGTGCTCTTCCGGGTCTGTAAAAAAATTTTTTATATGATGTTTAAGTAGAGAAGTCTGTTCAGTCAGGATTTTTTCCCCGATTAATGCCTTTTCACTATCCTGCATAAATTCGGATCGCAGAGAAAGATCCTGGCCAACAAGGTAGGTTTCGGCTGTCCTCCCAAGTGTGAGTCCGCTTTTCATGATCCTGGTGATAGGATCTATTAAAAACTGAAAAGCTATTATGCCGATACGGTCTCCGTTCTTACTGACAACAGGTGCAGTGATAAAACCATAGACACGATTTTTTAAAGAACTGTAGTACTCATAATCTGAGAAGCAGACATTACCGGCCTCTATTGATTTTTTACTACTGGCTGCAAATTTTGAGGTCGCAAAGTCTGTAAAAAGATTTGTACCCAGATCAGATTCCCCCGCTACAGTAAAAAGAATATCACCGTTTTTAGCGATAAGAAAAATATCCATATAATTGTAACTCTTACGGTAATTTTTTATGTCCTCTGCCAGTGTATCAACAAGCTGAGACCATTTATAGGATCTGACAAATTCCTTGAGAGGCGTGTTAGAAGATTTGTAGGCCTTCTCAAGTTCCTGCAGGAGCCTGGCATTTGCTTCTGTTCCTGACTGATAGCGGATCTGGGCCAGCATATTATTAAAATAGGCACTGATCTCACGGGTCTTGAGTACGGCAACGTTTTCCAGGGCTTTCCCTGTCTCATGCTTCAGGGTGCCGAATGCCTTATAGTAGCTGATCAGGCTGATTGCTGTCATGGGACCAAGAGCGAATAACAGGAAGCTGATTGTAAGTGTTCTGCCGAGACCGCTGAAAAGCCTGAATTTGATTTTTTTCTTTTCCTGGCCCTGATTCATGAATAATCCTTTAAGAAAGAATTTCAAATTGACTGTTTTCTTTGATTCTCTGTTTTTCATGGCAATTAGCGGTCGAAACACGTGATAGGGTAGCAGGAAATAATAAAATAAAATTTATTGGATTTTTTTTCATTCTCTGTTTCTTTCTTGAAGGTAATAAATTTTTATCTGCACAATATATGCCAAGAGAAAAATAATACTGAACCACTTTAACAGGCTGAAAAAACAATGAAATTATAGTCTGCGTCAAAATCTTTTATGTATTCTCGGCAGTACATATAATTTTCCGGTCAAGATTTTGACATTAATCTGGCTCTTTGACTGTCTTTTCCAGGACATTACCGAATGATATGCCTGTATTTAGCCTATCCTATTAATATTATTGATATATTTCAGTTTATGGTTGTGGCAGGGATTTTGCTACATATTTTGATTAAACAGTAAAGATACAGGCTAAATTAATGAATGCATCAGATGATATAATCCCGGAACATATCGACGCTGATAACATAACAAAGAAAATACTTAAAAAAGGACTTTTCAGAGGGCTTCTTTTATCCTTCCTGTTAATTTCCCTGATTCCTCTCGTTATCATCTGCTACATAAATTTCAGAAATACATATAATTCACTGCGTGATGAAGCCGAACAAAAACTTGTAATAGCAGCCAGGGGAAAATCCCATGAACTGGAGCAATTTTTCAATGATATTTTTGTTGATCTCCTTGTAGAAAAGAAAAGGAGTGTTTTAACTGCTATGCTGAAGGATTACAGGAGGTCTTATGAAGCAATGGGGCTTGGCCCAAAAGAATTTGTTAAAAGCAATGAATGGACCAGGCTGAAAGAAAAATATGAAGAAGATATCAAGTTTTTTGTCGAGTCTCATGATTATCTGGATATCTTAGCAATCGATATGGAAGGAAATGTACTTTACTCCTGCCTTCAGGCAGATGATCTGGGAAGTAATATTCTTTCAGGAAATTATTCAAGTTCCCATCTGGGCAGTGCATACAAAAAAGC
>JASFHE010000759.1:0-3335 GCA_050123415.1 Desulfobacteraceae bacterium
AATGGAACTGTGGTTCCTATGGCAGGGTTCGTGAGTACCCACTTGATCCCGGAAAGCGGGCCTTCGCCTTTGGTCGCAGGAGGATTATCCACGCTCGTTAAATTCAGACCTGATAATGCAACAACAACCTTCATGGCTATAACACCAATGCCAGCCTCATGGGCTTTTTTAATTGCCCTGTCACGGTAGTAGCCTCCGATCGGAAAGCTGTAGGTTGTCTGCATTACATCGAATGTTTTGGTTTCAATAAGATAATCAACTATTCCGTTCGGATCATGGCAGCTTACTCCTAAAAAGCGCGCCTTTCCTGATTTTTTACACTCCTGCATCGCATGGAGGACATCATCCGAAATGGTATCCGGTTTATCTCTTCCGTGCAGATGCCATATATCCACATAGTCCGTGCCAAGGGCCTTGAGACTGGTATCAATGTCATTAAGGACATCTGCTTTTTTATAGGACGAAGATTTTGACGCAATTATAATCTTACTTCGATCCCTGCCTTTCATGACACCCGAAAAAACTTTTTCGCTGTCACCGTATACCCTGGCTGTATCAAAGTAATTTATTCCCAGGTCCAGCGCGCGGGATACTACTTCCGGAACAGGCACAAAACCGATGCCGTATCCTACTCCCGAGACCTTAAGGCCTGTTTTGCCCAGGGTACGATATACAACTCTGGGGGGTTCTTTGCCAAATGCTTCTTTCAGTCCTGCCGAAGAAATCAGCCCGGCGGCAGGCAGAGTCAATCCTGTCTTTATAAACTTCCTTCTAGAAATATCACTCATAGGGTCTCCTGTATTAGAGAGGTTAAGGGAAAAATAGATAATTTAAATAAAATGTATTGGATTCCAGTCTATATGTCAATGAGAAGTCTATATTATACTCTGTTCTCTGAATCTACTCTGTATCCATTCCCCAGCTTTTAAACATATCCTTGTAAAAATCGGGCAGAGGGAAATCCGTCTGCATAAACATCTGGTGGTCGCGGTATGAGAAAAATCCGTGTTCATTCTTTCTCAAACCCGCCATTGTTTCCTTCAATTTTACGTGCGGGATAGAGAATATCAGGTCTCCTTCATCTGTAAGCGCTCTCTGGTATTCACCCGGGTCAGGAAGTACAATCCAGTATTTGCCGTCTTTCATGGGGTTGACAACAGGCCATCCGCATGAAGGCGGAAAGAAGTGATGTTTTACCTCCGGGACATCTTCAATTTTCATGGTTAGAAGAAGTGACCGAAGTTGAGATGGTTTGGCATGGATAAGAACTACATCGGGTGTAAAGGTTGCAGTTTTTAAAGGTGCAGAGACTGTGCCTATATACTTCCCATACTCGAAGCAGTCATAGGGGTGGGACCATTTTCCAACGGATGCAGGCCTTTCCACCAGCCCGTAGGCCATAACAGCAGTAGGGCACCAGTGGTCTTCCTTTAACATTGCAATCGTGGCTTTATCACGCCTTGACATGGCAAATGCCTGACATTGAGCAAGATGCTGACCCCGGTCTTTTTTAGGCCTGATTGCTCCTTCGGGGATATCCTCTTCCTTTTCCAGCATTTTTACTGCTACCGGAGATGAGCGTAACAGCAGGATTCTTTCAAGATCCTCTCCGTACTTGTTATATTCGCTTAAAGCGGAATCAGGTTCTGTCTTCTTTTCATTACCAGTTGCTGCATTTGCAAGACCGTAGGCTCCAAGAGCGGCTGCGCCAATTCCAAGTCCCAGTACTTCACGTCGAGAAAATTTATTTTCCATTAAAAGCTCCTCCTTTTTTGTTATTTGACTCCTGTCACGGAATCTCTTTTTGATTTTATGGTAGCGGTCTTATCCCGCCTGTTATCAATCTTTAAATCTATCAGTTTATATTATCTCCACTAAAAACTTATCGGCCTGAATCCATGGTCCAGCCGTTACCCAATCCATAGGGCTGTGTTACGAAGGGGGCAGCCTCTACATGATAGATTAAACCATTCCTGATCCCGAATGTCTCCATTGTAACAAGATTTAAAATCATTCCCGGAGGATCACCGGGTTTGGCCGTGCGACTGGTCCCATCGTGAATAAAGAGAGGAAAGGTCCCTACGATCTGTTTCTGCTCGTCGATAATCAGTGCCCGGCGTGGACGAATTTTTTTCATATGGGCAAAGGTTTTGGTATTAATCTGCTCCTCACAGGTCAGCATGCTGAACCTGAGCATTTCTCTCCCCTGCTCAGTATCTGCTGTTGGAATAAAAGGTGCCGGCATCATGCGACCTCCGGGAGGTGGGTTGTTGACTGTCTGATAGCCGTTCTCATGACGAACGCACTCATCAGCAAATGCACCTATCTTCCCGTTATCACCTTCCAGTGCATCAAAATATGAGTTGGCTACTCTATACAGCATGTCACGTGAAATTCTTTTCTCAGGAGGGACATCAGTGGTTAGAACCGGTACAGGGGTTGTTAAAAGCGGAATTGCTGCATCGTCAATTTCCCGGTCATAGAGCTGTTCTATCTCCTGTATTTTTCCGCGGTCCACCTTTAGCCGGATGGCAACCAGGGCATTTCGTCCGCCTATTTTTAACCTTGCCTGCATAGCGACCTGTCCGGAAACCGGATCAGCTACATAGATTTTAAATCCGGTAGGTTCTGTTTTTGTTCTCCATAAGATCCCTTCACCTACATCCATGGCACCGGTGTTTTCGGTCATGCGTACATCTTTAGACAGGGGAGGCAGGGCATTAAGATCCTGCGTATATAGTGCATTCATATAGCCGTCCATGATGCCAACCAGACATTCACGATCACACTCTCTGATTGCTGAAGGGTTCCATTCGGGTTCTGCTGATGCAGTTACATTTACCATGGAACACACCGACAATAAAAGGATTGCCGGTATCATACTGTTCATCGATCGCTTTAGAAATTTCGATTTCATATCATCCTCCCGTTTCTTTGGTATTCTTTAATTGACATAAGATCATTATGGCTCATATTGCACGACCGGTATAGTTTGTTTCGCCGGATAATGCATTATTGTTTGAAATCGTACTGTCAAAGTTGGAATTGATATTAGCAGATATTATTATTTCTGCAAGGCAAACTATAAAAAAATGTCTTCCTGCCTCATTTGTAAATGGAATAATGACATGTAATTGAATATTCTATATTTTTATTAAATCCATCACATTGACAAAAAAAGGATTTAATGTTCAACTTCTGTGAAAAAATACAGGCTTTATATATTTCAAAGTCAGTAGAAGACGAATAAATAAGGAGAAAGCGCATGTCCGCCGTATTATTGGCGTAGAACCTACGGGTGATGCCTTTAATTCCCTTATAAGACATGAAGAGGT
>JASFHE010000760.1:0-3331 GCA_050123415.1 Desulfobacteraceae bacterium
ACGCGGCGAAATCCCGAAGCTTTTTCCCGCTTTGGGACTGGGCAGGGTGTGAGCGGTGCGGAAGGTGTCCTTTCCCACATTTTGATCATCCAACACACAAAATAATACTTTATTCATATCAAAGAAATAATTATTTTATACACCTTTAAATTGGGAATCAAGAATTTTTCAATAAAGAGGTGCATGATATTCAGTTTTATCATTCCAATCGGAATTTTCAATCTTTTTATCAGACTCTCAAGACTTTTCCATGTCCTCATTGTCATTCAGTTGGGTATTTGATATTACACGGATTTTTACGTGGCTTTATCATTCCTCATCCATTAGAAACGAAACGAGGAAGAAGAGTATTCTGCAGTAACCGGCACAAAAGAAAAGGTTGCGGAAGAACATTTTCCATTCTTTGGGCCGACTTAATCAAGAATATTCCGGCAACGACTCTTCAACTTGGAAAGTTTCTGCAAAACATATTATCCGGTAAAAAAATAAAACACGCATTTGATATGTCATTTGAAAGGTATTCTGTGAAAAGCCGTTACAGCCTATACCACAAATTCCTCAAAAGACAAACGGTGATTCGAGCGTTGCTATCCAAGATGACCAAACCTCCGAGAACAGATGAGAAGAATCCATTGGCACAGACCATGCTCCATATGGATGCTTGCTTTAAGGATGATTTTTGTCCTTTTGAAGCTTTTCAACGCCATTTTCAAACTTCAATTCTATAGCAAACAGGGTTCTTTCAGCCAGACAACTCTTTTGTTTTTGTCAAATTCTCCTCATAAACCATGTTTCACTTCTCATCGTCTATAAACGGCAACATACTCCGGCTATAGCATCCTGACTGATTTCTCCTTATCATATTCACATCTTTAACAAATACAGGAGAAAGTGATATGAAAAATCCAAGTCCCTATTTGAAAATGCGGGTGATGGGCGCTATTGATTATGCTGAGGGGAAAACCATCCGTCAGAGGATTCAAAATGTGGCTGCGATGATTTTTACGGATGAAGAGGGCAATCCCAGACAGTTTACATGGCGGACAATCAGCACATGGTATTATCGCTATAAAAGCAAAGGGATTACAGGTATCGAGAAAAAAGACAGAGCTGATAAAGGGAAAACCCGAAAGATTACGCCGGAAGAGTTACTCGAGGCCATCAACCAGGTGTTGCCATTTTTCAGGAAAAGCCGCAGAAATAACAAAAAAAACATTTACCGTAAAATCATTGAAAAAGGCATCATCAGTAAGAAAAATCTATCACAGACGACCTATTACCGTTTTATTCGGGAATACGACTTACTGAATATGGATCAAAGTGAGCATAAAAAACGGTTCGCGTTTGCCATGCAATATGCCAATCAGCTCTGGCAGGCTGACACCATGTTCGGTCCTTTTGTGAAGAATGATCAAGGTAAAATGATACAAAGCAAATTGATTGCATTTATTGATGACGCGTCCAGATTGATCTGTCACGGCCAGTTCTTTTTATCTGAGAACACCGAGGCCCTTGCGGATACCCTTAAACAAGCGTTCTACAAAAGGGGGATTCCTGACCAGCTTTACGTTGACAATGGCTGTATTTATACTTCAAAGGAAATCACGCTCACTTGTGCGCGGGTTGGATGTATTTTAAGACACGCGCCTGTCAGAGATGGCGCTGCAAAAGGAAAAGTCGAACGTTTCTTCAGAACGGTTCGCGATCAATTTCTCACAGAGCAGCTTGATCTTTCTTCTTTGGATGCTTTAAATCGGCAGTTCTCCTTGTGGGTGGAAGACAAGTATAATGCGAATGTCCATTCTGCAATTGGCATGAAACCGGTTGACCGGTTTAATCTGGATGCCAAACGCATCCGATTTCTCGAACCCGGACAGTTCAATGACGAACTCTTTTTCGCTGAGGAATCAAGAATGGTGAAAAAGGACAATACGTTTTCTTTTGCTTCTGTACGATATGAAGCGCCCGCAGACCTCAGAGACAAGAAAATCCAGATTCGATTCGACAGAATGAAGAAAGATAAAATTATTGTCTATTACAAAAACAACCGGATGGGACAGGCCAATACGCTTGACCTTTTCGCAAATGCCCAATTAAGACGAAGAAAGGACGATAAAAAATGATTCGAAGTTATTTTGGGATTAGCAACAATCCCTTTGCCATGGACAATATATCGCTTCTGCCTCATCAGCAGGATGTCTATGATATTCTCAAGGTGCATTGTCAGCAGGGCGGGTTATGTCTTTTAATGGGTGATCCTGGAACCGGCAAGTCTGTGATCAAAGAGGCTGTCAAACAAAACGCGGACAAACGAATGGTTGTGGTTACTATAGCACGCACACTTCATACCTATACCAATACCATTAAAATCCTGTGTCAGGCGTTTAATATCGAATGGCATGGCGCTCATTTTAAATGTGAAAAACGACTCATTGAAGAGGCTTTCGCTCTATACAGAGAAGGGAAAACCCTGATCATGATTATTGATGACGCTCACCTTATGGAAATCGATACACTGAGAAAGATCAGGCTGTTAACTGAAGATTTCCCTAAAAATCACAACCTCATTTTAGCAGGACAACCGGAACTGCTCTATCAGTTCTCATTAAAGGTCAATCACGATATAAAATCAAGAATCACATATTCTACTACTTTAAGAAAGCTGAATCCTGATGATATGAAAATGTTCATCTTTTCTCAGATAGACAAGATCGGACTCGGGCACAATACATTCTCTGAAGAGGCGATCGATTTAATTGTCAGATCAGCCGATGGTATCTTAAGAAAAGCCAAAAACCTTTGTATTGGATGTATGCTCGAAGCGGTCAGAAGGCAAAATAAAATCATTGATCTCGACAATGTAAATAAGGTGCTCATTCAGCCGCATTGGAGAGTCCAGTTTGAAACCGAACAACTATTGGGAGTGGAATCATGAGTGATATTATTCTCCGCAGGATCGATAAAACCGAAAGCCAGTACATGGCCATATACAAAACCAGACTTTTCAATGGCATGTTCTTCATGGTCTTTCAGGATAATATTTTCGGTATGATCTCACTCAATCATTTCATGGAAATGATCAGAGATCGTTACAAACCTGACCAACTTAATCTTCTTCTCGATGATGAAAATATTGAAATCAAGGATAAACGCTTGTTCAATTTTATCATGAATCATTTTAAAAAACAGGGTCATGTGAAAGAACAATAATCTGTATAAACAAAATAGCCGCATCTATCGTAAGATGCGGCTATTTCTAATTTCAAGCTCTTTGAAAATATCTTATTCTGTTTGATCAAATTAGCATCATCATACTTCCGTTATATCTTCT
>JASFHE010000761.1:0-3329 GCA_050123415.1 Desulfobacteraceae bacterium
GGATGTATACTTTAAATACTATCAGGCTGGTATTGATGCCTGAAAGGCGTGTAGCCTCCTTGTTACCTCCATATGCGTAGATATAGCGACCGAAACGCGTATTTTTGGTTATGTAGGTAAAGATCACCAGTATGATTACCATCAGAAGTACAGGGTTCTGGATACCTTCATAACCGTTTGCTATATACAGGACATAGAACATAACAATAGCAGAGATTGCCGCGGCCTTTAAGAGATCCCTGTATACCGGATATTTTTCAAATCCGTATTTGAATTTCTGGTTTCGTCCCCACATAACAGATACAAAGACACATGCGACAACCAGGACGGCAAGTATCAGGCCGATATTTTTTGGAATATATCCCTGCCCGATCTCCACCAGCGTATTTTCAACAGGGCTTATTGTCCTGCCGCCGCTTACAAGGAGGACACCTCCCCTGAAGGCAAGATACCCGCCAAGTGTAACGATAAAGGCAGGTATTTTAAGATAGGCAATAAGCGTCCCGTGCCATAACCCGACTAAAAGCCCTGCTATTACAGCAACAACTATTGATAATGCCGTGGAGATGACACCATTCATACTGGTCTGGATACCCAGGAATGTTGTCTGGGCTTCTAAAGAAGGAAACATGCCGCCTAAAAAATCAGGAAAGATAAAATACTGACAATATGCAACAATAATACTGATAAAGCCGACTACTGAGCCAACAGAAAGATCAATGTTTCCGGTAACAATAACAGGTACCATGCCAATGGCGAGAATTGCTATAAGGGCGGTTTGCCTTACAAGGTTTGATAAATTGCGGGGCTCAAAGAAAACACCGTCGGTTATTATGCTGAACATAATCCAGATTACAACAAGTGCAATAACCATTGAATATGTACGGAAATGCGCGTGTATCGAATCAATGATTTTACCTTTGTTCTTTTGTATTGTTTCCGAAACGTCAGTCATTCTATCTCCTGTTATGCTGCTGTTCCTGTTGCCAGCGTCATAATCCTTTCCTGTGTTGCATTCTCGTTATTATCGATAATACCCGTACACCTGCCTTCATGCATTACAAGTATCCTGTCACTCATCCCCAGCACCTCGGGAAGTTCACTTGAAACCATTATTATGGCTACTCCCTGACCGGCCAGTGCATTCATCAGTTTGTATATCTCATATTTTGCACCTACATCAATACCACGGGTCGGTTCATCAAGGATGAGTATTTTGGGATTTGACATTATGCACTTGGCAAGTACAACCTTTTGCTGATTCCCGCCGCTCAATGATTCCACAATCGAGTGTACCGAAGGGCATTTTACCGATAACTTTTTGGACATTTCATTACATTCGTAAAATTCTTTATGCTGATTAACTCTGAACCTTTCTGTAAACTGGTCCATGTTGGGTAATGATATATTCTTGAGTATGGATTGCCCCAGGACAAGCCCTAACAGCTTCCTGTCTTCCGGAACAAGGCTTATTCCATTATTGATGGCATCACGGGCTGAATGTATTGAAACATCTTCATTATCAATATTTATGGTTCCTCTGCAGTTTTTTCCGTATTCCCCGAATATGGCCGATACCAGTTCAGTACGTCCGGAACCCATTAACCCGGCAATACCAAGTATTTCACCCTTCCTGAGGGAAAAACTTACATCATCAACAAGCTTTTTATGCTGGAGTACCGGGTCGGGAACCGACACACCCTTTACCTCCATTACAACATCACCGGGCTTTTGTGTCTCAGTCGGAAATCGTTCGGTCATTTCCCGACCGACCATCATGGAGATAATTTTTTCGTTGGTAAGGTCTTTTGTTTTTAAAGTATCAACAACAGCGCCATCACGAAATACAGTAATGGTATCTGTTATCCTGAAAAATTCATTGAGCTTATGGGTGATATATATACAGGTAATGCCGTCATTCCTGAGGCTCTCGAGTATTTCCATCAGTGTATCTACTTCCGCTTCGGTCAGGGCAGATGTAGGCTCATCAAGGATAAGGACCTTCACGTTTTCAGCAAGGGCCTTTGCAATAACAACCATCTGCTGTTTACCCACACCAAGGGATGAGACTTTTGCGGAAAAGGGTATGTTAAGGTTGTACTTTTTAAGTATCTGCCTTGTATCCGCATAAAGCCTGTTCCAGTTAACTGACCCCCTGCCGGTAGTGGGTTCTCTTCCAAGGAAGATATTCTCGCCTACCGTCATTTCCGGAACAAGGATGAGTTCCTGGTAAACAACTGCTATACCCTTTTCTATTGCATTTTTTACTGCCAGATGATCAAAGAGCAAAGGCTCCTTATCATAGACAATGTCACCTGTATATGTGTCAGCAGGGTAAACACCCGATAGAATTTTCACCAGAGTTGATTTGCCTGCACCGTTCTCTCCGCAAAGTCCGTGAATCTCTCCTCTTTTCACATTGAAAGAAATATCCGACAGTGCAGTTACACCGGGAAATTTTTTGGTGACGTTTTTTATTTCTAAAATATTGTCATTCATTTTTTTCTTATGGTTTCGGCGGCCTTTCCGATTCAGGCACACCGGCATACACCTCTTCCCATTTCTGGAATCCGCTCTTTACCACAACATTATAGACATTGTTTTTATCAACCTGCACAACATCGAGGAATTTACAGGGTACTTCTCCTTTTAAATTTTGATCCAGTGTCAGCTCAGCCAGCGAATTATTTTCAAGTCCTTCAATTTTTTTGTTGTTTGCTAATTTAATTGCACTATCAATTGCGAGAGGAACAAGTTTATTTAAATCTTTGAACACAGTCATGGTTAATTCACCTTCCACAATTGAACGGCACCCTGCTACAGTCGCATCCTGTCCGGAAATAGGCACCTTACCGGCTAGCTTCTGTGCCTTCAATGCCTGTATGGCGCCAAGGGCTGTTCCATCATTAGATGCAATGACCGCATCGATCTGATTTTTTTGAGAAGTGAGGATGTTTTCCATTTTCCTGAGGGCTATTTCCTGTTCCCAGTTATCTACCCACTGATCAGCGACAATCCGGATCTGACCATTGTCAATATAAGGCTGTAATACCTCCATCTGACCGCTTCTGACAAGAACAGCATTGTTATCGGTCGGGCTTCCGCCCAGCAGGGCAAACCTGCCTTGGTCTTTTACCTTTAATACGCCTTTTGCCTGCTGCCTTCCGACTTCCACGCAATCGAATGTTATATAGCAGGCCAGTTTGGGCGTTTTTATCAGTCTGTCATATGCAATGCAGGGAACACCAGCCCTGGCAGCTTTATCAACTGCTATTGCACTGGCTGCTCCGTCTTCGGCAACAATAAGTATTACTTTTGCTCCCTGAGTA
>JASFHE010000762.1:0-3322 GCA_050123415.1 Desulfobacteraceae bacterium
AGCTGATAGAGTAAATTTGTGAACGTAATCGTGAAAAAGAGATAGCTCAGGCCACCTATATTCTTTTTTTTGACTTGAAATTTAAAATCTAGAGGCCTGCCATGATTCAATGTCGGATTTTGGGAAACACTATTTAATTGCTAAATGATATAACAGGATGTAATGTGACAGCAATTGTACAAAAATGTACATTATAAAACAAGGTATTTAAAAAAATTTCACGTTTCCATAGTACTGCCTGAAAAGACGGTCTTATATGTATTTATGGGCTGATTCCGGTCTCTCATGACCACAATAAAGCCTGGTCCACCGGGTATGGCTTTACTGCTCTGAATCTTTTTACCCTGCCTGATCACTCTCAGGGCTTTCTACGGCCTCTACATGTCTTGAAGGATTACTATTAAAGGGGGACAATCTCCTGTCAAGGTAAAAAATAACCATCATGATATCAGATGGTTGGAGGGATGGAGAAAAACAATGGAGTCTGTCTTTGACATTGCTATTTTATCATCCGAAGGTGGCACTAAAACGTCACAGTCAAGGGCTGTTGTTTTCACGCTCACTGATACCTCAAGGCATTTACCGGATTGGCTCTGGCTGTTTTATAAGACTGAAGCGCAACCGTAAGAAATGCCACACAGGCGGCCAGGAACGCCGATAATAAAAACACCAGCGGATTTATTCCAATTCTATAGGCAAAGTCTGTAAGCCATTCATCCATGGCATAATAGGCAGCAAATGAACCAATGATTGCCCCTCCTGAGACAAGCAATAGGATCCTGCGGAACAGCATGGTTATATTCTGCCATGTAGTAGCGCCCAGCACCTTTCTGATACCGAGCTCCTTTGTCCGTTGCTCAGTAGCAAAAGCTGAAAGTCCGAAAAGCCCCATGCAGGAGATAAGAACGCCGATGACCGCGAAGATGCCAATCAGTTTCATAAGACTTTGTTCAGATAAGTAAAGCTTATTCAGTGAATCGTCCAGAAACTCAAGCTTAAAAGGATGCCCGGGATCAAATTCCGATAATTTATCTTTTAAAAATTTTAATGTACTGGGTATATCATCCCCCTTGATATTCAAGAGCATGTACATCCGTATGCTTAAACGCCATGGGGCAGGGATATTCATATTGCCGGTAACTATATTCAGAGCAAAGGGTTCAACCTGACTGTGCAGAGAGGCAAAATGAAAATCTTTTACCACGCCGATCACGCGGCCATTACACCCGCCTGCCATCTGAATGCGTTTACCCAACGGATCATCCCAGCCCATCTTTTTGACCATGGTTTCGTTTACGATAAAAGCCTTTTCTTTATCAGTTGACAGCTTTTGGGAAAAATCTCTTCCTGCTGCAAGTTCCATTCCCATCACCTCTATAAAATCTTCCTTCACTTGCATATATTTCAATGACGTCATTTCCGGTACACCATTATTATTATCTATCCGGGCTGTAAGGATACGCATCCTATGCCCAAGCCGATTGGAAATTAACGACACACCCTGGATGCTGCTGTTTTTTAAAAGCTCTTTTTTGATCGTGGGCATTTTGTCTATCAGGTCTGCGCCTTTCAGTGTGATAATTACCTTGTTCTTTTTGTCAAATCCCAGAGACTTGTGTGAAATATATCGCATCTGTAATGCCATCAACAGAGTACTGGCAATGACACTCACGGAGATGATGAACTGGATCAGCACCAATAACTCTCGTAATCGAATGCTCCCTTTTCCTGCCCGATGTGTGTACATTATGGCGGATAGGGGGGTCATAGAGGAGAGGTAAAGGGCCGGATAAAGACCTGACAACAGACCGATAGCCAGGCTGAAGACAAACATCCACCCTAAGAGGCCGGGCTCATGGCTAAGGTTCAATACCAGGGGCTTGCTCAACAGTTCATTTATTGGGGTCAATTTCAAGGCTGCTTCTGACAGGACAATGCCCAGAATCATTGCAGTTAAAGAGAAGAAAATCGATTCACCCAGGAACTGGAACATTAAGTGCACCCTGCCGGAGCCCAGGATCTTTCGCATGCCCACTTCTTTTGCACGTTTGGCAGCCCGGGCGGCAGTCGCCAGGTTCATATAGTTAATGCAGGCCACCAACAGGATAAAAAAAGCAACCGCTGCGAAACCATAAAGATAAAGCTTGTTGCCCGTGGGCAGATCTAATCCCACATCTGACTGCAGATGTATATCCGCAAGCGGCTGCAGCCAGCTCCTCCATGTAATGTTTATATTTTTTCCAATAGCTTCCATCCGATGCGCGTAGAAAGAATCGGAAATTTCTTTAAAGTCCCGGACATTATAATCTTCAGGCATCAATAAATATGTGAAGTCCAACACCCCCCAAAGTCTTCTACTACGTTCTCCAGGATCTGCATAATCCATTTCATCTGAATTATATGAAATAAGCATATCATACTTAAGATGGGAGTTTTCCGGAAGATCGGCAAAAACAAGTGTTATTTTCCTGGGGATACTAGGACTCGTATCCACATCAATGACTTTACCTATGGGATTTTCATCACCAAAATATTTTTTTGCGAAGGATTCACTAACAACAACACCTGTTGGATCAAGTAAGGCTGTCTTTGGATCGCCATAAATAATATCATGGGTAAATACATCAAAGACATTGTCATCGGCCATATAAACGGTACAATCAATGAGCTTATCTCCGGGAAGAGCTATATCCTCCCCAATTGCTCTAAATCTTACGAACCCCTTTATCTCAGGATATTCTTCGATGAGCATTGGCCCCAGGAGCTTAGATGTCGTCGCGTAAGAATCTATTTTACCATTCTTGTTAAACTCGTTGACGACCCTGAAGATCTGTTTGTATTTCCTGTTATGCTGATCATATGTGAGTTCACTGCGCAGGTAGAGCCCGAGAATAAAACAACAGGCAATGGCCAACGAAAGGCCGAAGATGTTTATAATGGCATACATTTTTTCGCGATAAAGATTGCGCAGTGTGACTTTCAGAAAATTAGTGAACATGAAAAAACTCCTTTTTGAAAACTTATAACTAAATCTTTAGTTGTTAGTCAACTAAATTCTTAGTTGTAGTTATTGTAAAATTTTCTGACGTTATACAAAAATGATTTGAGAAGATTTAGAAAATGCAGGCCTACATATATCTGCTATGTGTGCAAAAACAATGGGTCAGTCCTTGACTTTGATATTTTTATCGTCCGAAGGAGGCACTAAAACGTCACAGTTAATGGCTGACCCCGGTCTCTTCACATATTTTTTATGACAGATCTCCTTTATTTAAGAAAATCTGAAAAATTACCGATTATAAGATGAATATCTGGATACAGG
>JASFHE010000763.1:0-3320 GCA_050123415.1 Desulfobacteraceae bacterium
TGATCAAAAGAAACAGGATGTTTTAATCAGCTCGGTATGGGGTCTTCCAAAACCCGTTGTTGACGGTAGTTCTCCTGCGGATTTATTCCGGGTTTCACGGGATAATCCAATGACAGTTCTGGGAAAAAATATAGCACAAAAGGATGAAAAATTTGTCTGCTATGCGGATGAGGGTGTCTGCAGAATGGATATCACCGGTGAGATGAATAATACTCCGTCATTGACTGATGATGAGGCGGTTGAGATTGCAAAGGCTGTGGTTGATCTTGAGAGCTTTTACGGATCACCTCAGGACATGGAATGGGCAATAAAGCCGGATGGGTCTATTGTTATACTGCAATGCAGACCTTTGCAGCATGTAGAAAACAGCGATAGTTCTCTCGCGGATGAACATTCCGGGGATGAAGATAAAAATATGATTATCCGAAGCGGATTCACTGCCAGTCCGGGAGTGGGTTCAGGTCAGGTTTTTATCCTGAAAAAGGAGGCAGATCTTCTACGCTTCCCTGAAGGAGCAGTGCTGGTCGTAATGCAGGCATTGCCACGGTGGGCTGTTCTCCTGAGCAGGGCTTCTGCTGTGGTAACAGAACACGGAAGCATAACAGGACACCTAGCAAATGTAGCCAGGGAGTTTAATGTTCCAGCCATATTCGGAATGGAAAAGGTGATTGATCTCCTGGCGAGTGAAGATGTTGTTACGATCAATGCAGACAGAACTGCTGTCTATCACGGAAAGGTTGAGTCTTTACTTGAAAGGAAAAAACCAAAAAAAAATATGATGGAAGGAAGTCCGATTTTTGAATCCCTGAAAAATGCATCAAAAAATATTATACCTCTGAATCTTCTCGATCCTTCCTCAGTAGATTTTAAGACAGCCAATTGCAGAACCTTTCATGACATCACACGGTTCTGCCACGAAAAATCTGTTGACGAGATGTTCAGTTTTGGAAAGGATCACAGTTTCCCTGAACGATCAAGCAAACAACTTTATTACAAAGTCCCCATGCAGTGGTGGATTTTAAATCTTGATGACGGATTCAGGAATGAGGTAACCGGAAAATACGTAAAGATAGATGATATTGCTTCTGTCCCAATGCTGGCTCTCTGGGAAGGAATCATTGCAATCCCGTGGGAAGGCCCTCCGCCAGTGGACGGAAAGGGACTGATGTCAGTTATGTTCAGAGCCACGGCGAATCGTGACCTTGAAACAGGGGCTTCTACAAAATATGCGGAGCGTAATTATTTTTTAATTTCCAGAAATTACTGCAGCCTTAGTTCCAGGCTGGGATTTCATTTTTCAACTATTGAAGCAATGGTAAGTGAAAGGCAAGGCGAAAATTATATCAGTTTCCAGTTTAAAGGCGGAGCTGCTGACGAAAGCCGGAGAACCGGTCGGATTTTTTTCATCAAGTCTATTCTTGAGGATTACGGATTCAGTGTATCAGTCAATGAAGACAATCTTATCTCAAGGATAGAAGGATTTGATGAACAGTTTATGATAAGCCGCTTGAAGATACTGGGGTATCTTACTATCCACACCCGGCAGCTTGATATGATTATGGGAAACGATCAATCAGTAGAGTATTACAGGTCAAAGCTAAACAGTGACATAAAGAAAATATTAGATATGACAAGCCATGAAAAAAAATATATATAAAAATCTGCAAAATAAAATAATCACCGCAACCCTCGTGGTATCACTCACACCACTCTTTATTCTCGGAGTAACAATTTATCTTCAGTTCGATAAGATTTACAGATTAAAAATAGAAGAACAGATAGAATACAGGGCAAGCGCACAGGCAGAGGCCATTGATCTGTTTCTGAAGGAAAGGAGTGCCATACTTTCTGCAGTTGCCGATACGCACAGTTTTGAGAAACTGAGTAACCTGGATACCCTCGTAAGCGTTTTTAATATGCTTAATTCCCATGCCGGAGCATTTGTGGATATGGGGGTAATAGACGACCAGGGAAACCACATCGCCTATACAGGCCCATATAAACTCAAGGGATACAATTACTATCAGGAGCAGTGGTTCGGTCAGGTGATGAGCAGGGGTATTTATATCAGTGATGTATATCTCGGTTTCAGACAGATTCCACATTTTATAATAGCTGTCAGAAGACAGGAAGATGAAAAAAGCTGGATATTAAGGGCTACTATTGACCCTTATATATTTGGTGATATGGTAAAGGCTGCCCAGGTGGGGAAATCAGGAGATGCCTTTATTGTAAATGCCGAAGGTGTTTTTCAGACAATACCCAGGTTTTCAGGAAGGATTCAGGAAAAGTGGTACATTGATACAAGACTATTCGGAGGGAAAACAAATCCTGTTGAACTCCCGGATAAAAATGGAGTAAATCGACTGCACTCCGGGGCCTGGCTTAAGAACAAAGACTGGCTTTTTGTAATCAATCAGGATATTGCCGAGGAGATGAAATCCATGTTTGTCACAAGGACAATGGAAATCATTATTTTTTTGGCAGGAATGATCGCAATTGTGTTGACCACTGTCTTTACAGCTAGGATGGCAATAAAAAAACTCCGGGATACCGATACAAAGATGAACGAGCTCAATGCCCAGCTTCTCCAGTCAGACAAGCTGGCAGCCCTTGGGAAAATGGCAGCCGGAGTTGCCCATGAAATAAACAATCCTCTCGCGGTTATTCTTCAAAAGACCGGCTGGATGGAGGATCTGCTGCTGGAAGAGGAATTCCAAAACAGCCCCAATATAGAGGAGTACAGGAAATCGGTAAACAAGATAGAAGAGCATGTGGAGCGTGCAAGAAAGGTAGTGCACAATATGCTGGGCTATGCCAGGAAGATGGAGCCCCGCAGCGAGGATGTAGACATAAACAATCTTATTATTCAGACCATAGGAATTCTTGAAAACTTCGCCAGGATTAACAATATAGAAATAAATACCCTGCTGGCAGATAAACTTCCAATTATCGCAGGTGAGCAGGCTCAATTGCAACAGGTGTTTCTGAATCTTATCACAAATGCCATCGATGCAATAAATCAGGATGGTACAATAAAGGTGATAAGCGAATTTAATGAGCATGATATTACGGTTAAGGTGGTTGACAATGGCCCGGGAATACCTTTTGAACAGCAGGGCAGGGTTTTTGATCCGTTTTTTACAACAAAGGAGGTCGGCAGGGGGACAGGTCTCGGATTATGGGTAAGTTACAATATTATGGAAAAACTCGGCGGAAACATTACCCTTGCAAGTGATGCAGGCAGGGGTGCAACCTTTACTGTTACAATACCCATTGTTTCCCCGGAGAAAAAATAAACCCTGGTATGCAGGAGGAGA
>JASFHE010000764.1:0-3316 GCA_050123415.1 Desulfobacteraceae bacterium
ATTTTACAAATGGAATACCGCCATACTCAAAGGCAAAAAGCTATAGACTCTCACACACGTCGAAATAAATTATCGATCCACTTAGAATAAGCTATGTGGTAAAGTTACGAAGTCAAATTAAAGCATGACACTTAAAACAAAATCTTTTGATATTGCCGAACACCTGAATACACCTGAAGAGATTCGAAGCTTTCTGCAGGAGGTTGATGCCACAGGCGACGAATCCGACTTTATTCACGCTTTGAATACTGCTGCAAGAGCAATAGGCATGACTGAGGTCGCTAAAAAAGCAGGAGTTACTCGAGCAAGCTTATACAAATCCCTTGCAGAAGACGGCAACCCAAAATGTATTACAATCAGCAAGGTGACAAAGGCGCTTGGTTGCAAGCTGGCTGTTGTTTAAGGCAGTATTAAAACTGAGAGGCGCTTGAGCTTGTCAAATGTCAAGACGCGACCCCGTTGCTTTCGTTAAAGTAATAAAAGCGCTTGCCTGTAAACTGGCTATTGTTTAATATGACGCTAAAAATCAATGCAGGCTTGTTAAAACAGGATTATTTTTTTAAAGATCGATAGTACAAACCGATGGCGGAAAAATGGACGAACAGCAAAAATCAATACAAAAATCAGTAGAGGCCATATATAAAAAAGCTGAAGATCGGGAAAAAGCAGGCGGTGATCATTTTGAAACCGTTTGGCAGGCAACTTTGGAATTGATGCTTTTTATGATGGAAAAACATCTTTTTGAGAATCCAGGTCAACTGCTGCCTATGCAAATCAGCGGGGATGACGAATGGGAGTTTTATCTTGATTTAATGGAAAAAATTGATCTACCCCCGGACACCGGCGCCGTACTGGTGACGCCAAGCGCTTTTAAGGAAACGAGACTGTTTGAGACCTCAAAACTTGATGATAACGAATTGGCGCCGTGGAACAGAAATGCATATTCTTTAATTCTAAGCAACATCGAGGACCGCAGGATGATTTTACAGGCATCATTGCCTGGAATCGAATTCGCCGGCATTGACATATTCAAAGAAGGCAAACATTTCGCCGATTACATGTATAACACCGTTGAGGAATGCCTGAATGAATTATCAAATGTCATCTGGCTCTTTTTCAAACCAAAGGGAACCTGGAGCAAAGATCAGATAATACAGTATACGGAAAACTGGTATGGTAAAACCGTGTATGGTGTTGAAGGACCTGATGTAAAATATCATACCGACTTCAGTTACATTCATCATCCCGGGCTTATTGATTTGACTCCTTTAGATGCCGCATTTAAGCTCATACAGGCAACAGTTCCAAAAGAATATGATTCGCTGGGAAAAGCAATTGAAACTGCCAATGATATTAACAAGGACATGGATTCGGGAGATCCGGTCATTACAGAAGACGGCATACTGGATAATAACAAGGCCCAGTGTCAAGCGCTGCTTGACAGGATTACGGTCGAGATTGACATGAGACTGGATATGATCAGCTATTTGAAGGATGTAAAAGTATTCGACCGCAATATCCGGAACCCGAATTATAAGCAGATTTTTAATGAAACGGCAAAAGGTATATATGAGGTCATCACCGGCAGAGACTGCCCTGAATCGGTTAACGTGATGTGGAGCTGAACAAAACTATAATCTCATAATAATGGCCTTCAGTTTTCAAAATAAATTTGGCAGTATTGAAAATCAGTAATTATTAGGTTAATTCTTTTAACCTAATAACCTAACAGCGTTTTCACTGACATTTTTATTTTTTTCATCAAGTTGAGCTAAACGGAAATTCGATCCGTTTCTTCCCCGGATCATCACATGGTTGAGAACTCAGTGGGCATCTAACCGTGCACGCGGCATGCATGAGTTTTGATCCAATTATCCTGTGTTGTCAAATTAAACAATGAAGAGCATTCCGCTCCACTTCTGATTCAGTATCAAACCCAAGTTGTTTTGGAACCACCGTCCCCTTTTACAGTTTACGTACAAACGCTGGGAAATGGAGGCAAAAGGCACTAAAATGCTCCATGATATCAACATGTTAAGCGGTTGACAAGACGGCTATACCAACATATATTAGCTGATATGATAAATTCAACAGCAATTTTATGGAGGAAATAATGAGAGAACCTTTTGCTAACGCTGCGGCTATGGACAATCTTAAGGATTGTATAAGAAAGACCAAAGGGTCTTTCGATAAAAACGAATGTCTTCAAACAATTTGTGAAGCACTAGCGGTTATCATGATAAACCAAGGGGAAATACTTTCCAAAATCTTGGAAGGATCAGATGGAAGAGGCCATATTAATGATTGCATAAGTAAGATCAAAGGGGTTCTCGATAGAAATGAATGTCTTCAAACAATTTGTGAAGAACTAATGGTTATCTTGAAAAACCAGGGGGAATTACTTTCCACAAGTCGCTAAATTTTGGGGACATGATACTAAACCCTAATCAGTAAAATAAATTGGTGTCAGGTCTGGACAATTGACAGTCATTGTCGATTATGTCCAATGTCCAGCCCAGACCTATATTTTTTGGGTAGGTCTATCGTCTTATGGAATAATCTCCCATCTGGCACCCCTCCCCCTGCCGACAAGCCGGATCTTGCCATTTTTCTTCAGTTCTGCGAGAATTTTCTTAATCAGCTGCGTGCTGGCTGACGGCAACTGGGCCGCAAGGTCTCCCAAAGTAAATTGTTCTAACTGAGTGAGTACGGTCTGTCTTACCAGGTCGCTTTTGGCAGGACGAGCCTCAGTCGATTCCACCTGCTGTTTGAATTCTATGTAAGCGCGGCGTAACATGCTCAGGAAATAATTCAACCAGGGGACGATATCGTTCTTACCTTCATGCCATCCTTGCGAACACTCAGCCAGGACACTGTAATATTCCTCCTTGCTTTGCTCAACCAAACGTTCCAGGCTGATATATCGCGCCACATGGAAACCGTGTGATTGAAGCAAAAGTGTTGTGACCAGCCGTGAAACGCGTCCGTTCCCATCCCGAAAAGGATGGATGCACAAAAGGTCAAAAATGAAAGC
Organism: Desulfobacteraceae bacterium; assembly: GCA_050123415.1. Classification (GTDB taxonomy): domain Bacteria; phylum Desulfobacterota; class DSM-4660; order Desulfatiglandales; family HGW-15; genus JAAZBV01. The sequence goes on from JASFHE010000764.1 coordinate 3,035, forward strand.
AGCGACAATCAATAACGGTGGCACAAATTCGTAGTCACATGCTTCTCGATAATTTCGGCAAAGCATATCCATGATATTCGGAGTGTTTTTTGCAGAGGCAGGAACAAATCGGATCCTTCGTCCGCCGTTGGGGAGAATCTCGATAATTTCGTTGTTCCGTGTTTTCCATTCACCCGCATCTCCTGACTGATTTTGAACAGTTTGTTTTAAACATTCTAATGATATCAGAGTGTTATTGTAGTATAAATTTATCTTGGCACTACCGGTTTCTTATTTAACCAT
>JASFHE010000765.1:0-3310 GCA_050123415.1 Desulfobacteraceae bacterium
ATAGCTTTTTAACATTTATCAAATAAGCGTAAAAAGCAACTGGATTCCACGGTCAAGCCGTGGAATGACGTAGGTGGTGATCCGGTGAAAATGGTTGTTGCGATTTCCTTAAGTCAACAACATTGGGATTTATTCCCGACCGGATTTTATTAGAGGCAAAGCCTCTACAAGGCGGAGTGTAATCTGTAAACCGGGACGTCATTTAATAATAAAATAACTCTTAAGAGGCAGTAATATCAAGCTTATTGTGAGGTAATTAAAAAAGAAATGAAGTTTTCGGTTTGTTTGTGTTGATTAAAAAAATACAAATGGAATCCCGCCCCACCCTGTTAAATAGGGGGGCCTTTGGGATATTAAACAGGGCAAGCCGGGAATGACGTGAGTGGTTGAATTCCTCAGTCCCCCGCTAACAACACGGGATATTCGAGGAGCCGGGGAATGACAATCTAAAAACCTGTTAAAGCGCCATTTCCATAAGCCTGTTTAAACGTTTTGCAAATTCGACTGGTTTTTCCAGCTCAGCTCCTTCAACCAGCATGGCCTGCTCAAGAAGGAGATGGCTTATATCCGAAATAAGGTCTTTATCTTCAGATTTCTCCAGCTTTTTTACAATTTCATGATCGGGATTAATCTCAAGTATTGGCCTGAACCCGGAGATATCCTTCTGGCCCATGGCCTTGAGCATGTGCTGCATCTGCACGGTGGGATCATTTTCGTCCGCCACAATACAGGCAGGGCTTTCGCTCAACCGGCTGCTCGCAACCACATACTTTACACTTTCTCCCAGTGCTTCTTTCATTTTGTCAAGCAGCGGTTTGAGCTCTTTTTCCTTTTCCTTGTCCTTATCATCCTTAAGCTCATCGGATGTCCCGCTCCTGTTGACTGCCTTCAGCTCAATATCCTGATACTTTCCAATGGAAGGAACAACGATCTCATCTATCTCATCATCCATTATAAGAACTTCTATGTCCTTATTCTTATAGGCCTCGATAAGGGGCGAGTTGCGCAGGGTATCTTCCTTGTCTCCGGTAATAAAATAGATGGCCTTTTGGTCATCCTTCATTCTTTCCTTGTATTCCGCAAGGCTTGTAAGGCCCTCAACCTTTGTTGATTTGAACCTGACAAGCTCAAGCAGGTTTTCCCTGTTTACAAAATCGGAATATAATCCTTCTTTCAGAGGGCGGTTGTACTGGGTGATAAATTCTTTAAAAAGGTCTTTGTTGTCTTCGGACATCTTTTTCAACTCACCAAGGAGTTTTTTTACCGAGGCGGAACGGATTTTTGACAGGACTATATTTTTTTGCAGTATTTCACGGCTTACATTCAACGGCAGGTCCTGTGAGTCGATGATGCCGCGGATAAAGCGGAGATATACGGGCAGGAGCTCTTTACCGTCATCCATTATAAACACTCGTTTGACATAGAGCTTGACCCCGGGTGCATAGTCCGCGCTGTACAGATCAAAGGGCGCCTTTTTAGGAATATAAAAAAGCGTTGTATACTCCTGTGTTCCTTCGGCCTTTGTGTGGATATGATAGAGGGGATCTTCAGTGTCATGAAAGGATGCCTTATAAAATTCCCTGTAATCCTCTTCCTTTAATTCCGATTTAGGGCGGGTCCACAGGGCAGAGGCGCTGTTGACCTGTTCCGTTTTTGTCTCTTTTTTTCCTTTTTATTGCCTTTCTCGTCATAGGGTGCCTCTGTATATTCAAGATAGATCGGAAAAGGTATATGGTTGGAATATTTTTTAATGATCTCTTCTATCTGCCAGCGACTGGCATACTCTTTACCCTCATCATTCAGATGGACTATAACTGTTGTGCCGTGGCTTTCTCTTTCGGTTTCAGTGACAGTATATCCGCTTTTCCCGTCACTTTCCCATTTCCAGGCCTTGTCCTCACCGGCCCCTCGGGTTATTACCTCCACCTTATCGGCAATCATAAAGGCGGAGTAGAACCCTACCCCGAACTGACCAATAAGATTGATATCATCGGCGGGATTTTCGTTAAGTCTGCTGATAAAATTTTTTGTGCCGGAACTGGCAATTGTTCCGATCTGGTTGTTAAGGTCTTCCTCATTCATACCTATTCCGGAATCAGATATTTTAAGAAATTTCTTATCCTCACCGTCAAAAGATATATCGATCCTTGGGTCAAAAGGAATTGCCTTATAGGCATCATCCGTAAGCGTGAGATATTTCAGCTTGTCAAGAGCATCAGAGGCGTTTGAGATCAGTTCCCTGATGGCTATCTCCTTATGTGAATAAAGTGAATGAATAATTAGCTGTAAAAGTTGATCGACTTCTGTTTTAAATTTTCGTTTGGACATCTTTCCTCCAGTCTGAATTTTCTATATGAATTTTGAATTATACGATATAAAACATTATCCTGACTTATTATCGAAATCAGTTATTATATCGAATCTCTTTAGGGCAGCCACAGAGGGCTGCCCCTACATTTATATGCCGGCTAATCAGATATATTTTCCACTCGAATCTTTTTACCCTTTTAATTCAACATAACGGGCTGCACGGCAGCATTTAAAGGGTTTGACCCTAAACCTTGAGCCTTGTGCCTTAACCCTTGCCTTTATCCCACACACCCCAGACTGGGGTCCTGGACCACAATGGTCCGTCTCCGTCGCTTCTTTTTGACCTGACACATCAGGGTCTTGTATGTCGGGAAACCTGATATTGGATCAAACTGCTTAAGGTCGGTCAGGACATTTATATTGGCCTTTCTCCATGAATCCGTGCCCTGGGGACCTCCTCCTCCAACCGGTGCATAGACATACCCTTCCATAACCTTTTCGGTTACATCAGCTCTCATTTCTACAAAACCACGGGCGGTTTTTACAACTACCGGGTCGTCTGTTTCAATACCTCTTTCCGCGGCGTCTTTAGGATTCATCTGGGCCGTGGGATGGGGATATTTTTCAATGAAGTCCGGAATGGCCCGCAGGCATGATTTCATGTCCGGCTTAAAAGGGCCAGTACCAAGGATAAGGGGAAATCGTTTAAGCATTTGCGGCTGGCTTAAGGGAGTTTCAAAGGATTCTTCATATATGGGAAGGCCGTCATACCCCATCTCCTCTAAAATCGTGGATTTGATCTCAAATTTGCCGGAGGGGGTCTCAAACCCGGGCTGTCCGTCCTTTCTGAGCATGCCGGTCTCCCATTTCCTGTAGGTCATGGGCTCGGGATTTTTTCGTATTGTCAGTCTCGATGCCTGTTCCAAATCCTCTCTGGTGATGCCCGTATCTTTCAGTACGCGGTCGAGAAGATCCATCTCTGTGGCAGGGAAGCTGCCAC
>JASFHE010000766.1:0-3305 GCA_050123415.1 Desulfobacteraceae bacterium
TGATTCTGATCTCATTGGCAGCAAAACAAGTATATTTAAATCTCATAGATCATCAAATAAATTACCATCGTCATTTGTTCCAGGAAGAAACCTTTTGTTTTTAACTATCGGTGCTACTTTCGCTTATAAAATGAATATTTTTGATATTGTTACCGGAGTCTGTGAGGTTGATTATTCTGGATATCCTGATTGTAGAGAAAATACTATCAAAGCTACAGAATCCGCCCTATCTTTAGGAATGGACTGCCGATTTACAATTCATACACCTCTAATGTTTCTTACAAAATCGGAAACTGTTAAGTTATCAATGCATTTAGAAGGGTGTTTTGAAGCTCTTTCCTATAGCCATACTTGCTATAATGGAATAATTCCTCCATGTGGAAAGTGTCCGTCATGCGAGCTTAGGGCAGCAGGATTTAAAGAGGCAGGTGTTGCAGATCCATTGCTCGAAAGGGTAGCGCTAATTCCAAGCTTCTGATCTGGGGGTGTCTAAAAATGCCGTTTTTGCGCACTATTTTTTGCCCCGACATCAATTAATCAAAACCCTGTTATAGATGGTTTTCGAGCCATTTTATGTGGTCCAAAAATTGGGCAAAGAAAATTTACCGATTTAGACAGCCTACTTCTGATCCCTTAACAAACTGCTGTCAACTACCCCGCCCTGAAGGGCGGAGCTTGTGAAAGCTCAGGTTGACTAGGGAGCATAGAGATATGCAGCAGTTATCGGAGAGAAATCACATACACACCCTGGAATATTCCGCACGTTCCAGGCTCTGTGATCCGGCATTAAACAGCCCTGACAGGGTAAGGGGCGGTGTGCCGGGTTTAAAAACCTCTGATAACAATCCCGATGCGGCCCTTACCGCCACGGCACAGGCGGGACAGGACTTGAGAGTGCCTGTCGTTTATGTGCTGAATATGCGGGGCAAGCCTTTAATGCCCTGCAAGCCGCAAAAGGCAAGAAAGCTGTTGAAGCACGGAAAGGCCAAAGCAGTAAAACGGACCCCTTTCACAATCCAGTTGAAATACGCCACGGGCGAGGCCGTGCAACCGGTCACGCTCGGCGTGGACAGCGGTTTCAAAAATATTGGCTTGTCTGCGGTGTCCGGGACGCAAGAACTCTACGCCGCAGAGATCAAACTCCGGGACGATATGGTGAAGCTCAATTCAGAGCGCCGCCAGTATCGCCGGGCGAGAAGACACCGGAAGACATGGCATCGGAAACCACGTTTTTTAAACCGGGGCAATAAAAGCAAGGGCTGGCTGGCCCCGTCCATCCGAAACAAGCTGGACGCTCATGTCAAGGCCGTCAACCAGGTGAAACAGATACTCCCCGTTGACCGGATCATCATCGAGGTTGCGGCCTTTGACATCCAGAAAATTAAAACCCCGGACATCCGGGGCGAACAGTACCAACAGGGCGAGCAGTTGGGCTTCTGGAACGTCCGGGAATATGTGTTGCACAGGGACGGTCATAAATGCCTTCACTGCAAAGGCAAATCCAAAGACCCGGTGTTAAACGTGCATCACATCGAATCCAGACAGATCGGCGGGGACCGGCCCGATAATTTGATGACCCTTTGTGAAACCTGTCACAAAAAGCATCATAGGGGAGAAATCAAACTCAAAATCAAGGCGTCCAACGGGTTCAAGGCGGAAACCTTCATGACAATGATCCGGTGGATGCTGGTCAACCGACTACAGGAAGCGGGCAATGCCGTTTCCCATACCTACGGCCATATCACAAAGCATCGCCGGATTCGGTTGAAAATTCAAAAAACCCATGCCAACGATGCCTTTGTGATCGCCGGGGGGAACGGTCAGACACGATCCCCGGAATATACAATCAAACAGGTTCGCAAATGCAACCGGAAGCTGTTCAAGGGAATCCGAAGCCATATCCGAAACACGGCGCCCCGGCATATCAAGGGCTTTCAAAGGTTTGACAAGGTTTTGTTCAAAGGCGTGGAGTGTTTCATATTCGGAAGAAGGGCGACGGGATATTTTGACCTGCGGAAACTGGACGGCGCAAAGGTCCATGCATCCGCAAGGTCAACAGACTGCATCCTGTTGGAATCGGCAAGAACCTTTTTAACAGAAAGGAGGGACGCCGTTTCCTCTCCGGCATGAATGCCGGAGTCTCCACGGCGTCTGATTTTGATGAATCTCTAACAACTATATTGAATGGAGGTCTCTCATGAACGGAATTCATTACGCTTTATCTGGTATTTTAGCAACATTGGGTTTGGTAATTTTTGCGGCTTATTTAGCAAGGCGTTACGGGTTTGAGATTATTATGGCAGTATATGCAATATTTGTAAGTATTGCATCAATTATGGCAATAAAAATGGTCAATTTTGGATTTTTTGTCATTCCTGCAGGTACAATTGTTGCGGCTGCGACATTTTTTATTACAGATATTGTCTGTGAGCTCTGGGGTAAAGAATATGCAAAGAAGACAGTATATGTGGGAATTTTCGGGCTAATAATCGTTATGGTTCAACAATTCATCTCAGTACACTGGCCGTCTTCCATTGAAAGCAGCGACTTATATAACCAGGTTATGTCTCAAAATCCAAGAGTTGCACTCGCATCGTTTTCTGCATTTTTTATAAGCCAATTTCTTGATATAAAAGTTTTTCACCGTATAAAAAAAGCTACCAAAGGCCGTTTTTTATGGGCAAGAAACAATGGATCAACTTTTACAAGTCAGACTGTTGATTCAATTGTTTTTGTACTATTGGCATTTTATGGAACATATTCAAATACGCAAATACTGTCAATAATCGGCGGAACAATAGTTTTTAAACTATTTATCGCATTAATAGATACGCCATTTTTATATGCGGCAGTGTGGATATTCAAAGAAAATGATGCGTTAGAAACAATGAAACTAAAACTTTAGTGAGGAGGATAATGACAATTTATAGAAAACTCTTTGTTCTTTTTTTTTCAACAAACTGTTTTTCTATTCTTTCTGTTAGTTTTTTCGGACAAAGCGGTATTTTTAATAATGAAAATAACCTATCAATATTTTTAGTCTGTTCTGTTGTTTTTTGTTACATGATGTGTTTCTGGCTTGTAAAATTTTCAACAATACAAATCCATGAAACAGAAAGAATAATAAAAGATATCGTTATAAACGAGACTTTTTCTGATCTTATAGAAATAAGATCCAAAGATGAAATCTCATCAATTTACAACTATATCAATGCACTGTTTATCAAAATTCAACAATCTTACAAAAAACAGATGATTTTTGAGAAACAAAATGTAAAATTAGCTCAATTTGCGGCTATCGCTCA
>JASFHE010000767.1:0-3303 GCA_050123415.1 Desulfobacteraceae bacterium
GCTTTACAAGATAGTCAGCAGCTCCGAGTCTAATGCAGTTTACAGCTGTGTCTATTGTCGGATAACCGGTTATCATAATTACTTTTAATGCGGGATATGCTGATTTGATTTCCCTTAAAACGCTTACCCCGTCCATCTCCGGCATTTTTATATCAAGAAGGGCCAGGTCAAACTGCTGTTCCTTTAATATTTCCAGGGCATCCGGGCCGTTAGATGCAGCAACTGATTTTATACCACTGTCTGCAAGTGCCCGGGATACACTCTTCCTGATCACCGCTTCATCATCTATAATAAGGATATTATTAATATTTAGTATGAGATCATCTGGCATAAGTTACAAGTGGCATTAGAATCCTGAATGTTGTTCCTTCTCCCTGAACGCTTTCAACTTCAATTGTTCCGTTATGCGCTTCAATTATTCCTTTAACGATTGAGAGACCAAGCCCTGTACCCATTACCTTTCTGGTTTTCGGGTCCTTTACCCTGTAAAATTTGTCAAATATTTTGGGGATTTCAGATCCGGGAATACCCACACCTGTATCGGAAATCCTTATTTCCATATAATCACTCAGACAATGGGCAGATACTGTAACAATTCCACCTTCGGGCGAATAATTAATCGCATTGGTAATGAGGTTGCTGAATACCTCTTCAATCCTTTTAGGATCAGCCTGAACCGGCTGCATGTTTTCCAGTTCATGATGTAACTTGATACCCTGAGCTTCTGCACGTTGTTCAAGAAAGGTTATTGTGTCAATAATTATTTTACCGATGTCCGTAGGTGTCTGGTGCTGTATATGTTTGCCGGCCTCTATTTTGGCGATATCCAGTAGGTCATTGATCAATTCAAGGAGTTGATCGATTTTAAGTATACCTCTTTCAAGAAATTCTTCCTGTTTCTTTTGTAAAGGACCTGCAAGCCCTTCGAGTAATACACTATTCTGCTGCCTGATCGCCACAATAGGGCTTCTTAGTTCGTGGGCAACCATGTTAACGAAATCCGATTTCATCTCATCAAGCTCTTTGAAGGCAGTTATATCTTCAAGAACAGTTACTGTACCTACAACTGAATTATCCGGCCCATACGCTGGTGCCGATATTGCCCTCAGGGTATTTTTTTTAAGTTCGATTTCCTGGGAAATTGCTTTACTTTCGGAAGAATTAGCCGCCTGAACGTCATTGAGCGCCTTAATCAGATCATTGTCATTAATAATTTTGTTTACAGGTATCGGAGAATCAATGTGATCTGTTGTAATTTCAAGAAGCCTCATAAGGGCAGGGTTGTAGAGTACAATTTCCATGTTCCTGTTTGTTACCATAACACCATTGGCCATGCAGTTTATAATTGTCTTCAGCCTGCTTTTTTCCAGGGTAAGGTCATAGAGATTTTTAATATTTTCCTCTTCAAACTGCTTTGCCTTTTGTTCAAGTGTCCTTTTTTCCGATGCTCTTTTAATGGTCAGTAAGAACTGGTCGATCTGAAAGGGTTTGGTAATGAAATCATAGGCACCTTTTTTCATACATTCTACAGCAGTATCTATTGTTCCATGCCCGGTAATTATTATTATCGGAATGTCAGCGTACAGATCAGAGGTTTGTTCAAGCACCTCCTCACCGCTCATAACCGGCATCTTGAGGTCGAGGAGGATTATATCCACCTTCTCCTTTTCAAGCATTGACATTGCTGCCTGACCGTTTTCCGCACAAATGACATCATATTTGTTGTCTGCCAGAACACGGCGACATCCATCCCTTATTACCTTTTCATCATCCACGACAAGTATTCTTATTTGCTCTTCCATTATTCTTCCAGTCCAATAAAAACGGGTTTATCAACCTGCTCTTCCACAAAGCCCATGGGGAGTTCTATGGTAAATACAGTTCCTTTACCCGGTTCAGAGTCAGCCATTATATCTCCACCGTGCAGTTGTAATATATTTTTTGTTATACTTAATCCAAGGCCTGTCCCCTTACCAACCGGTTTTGTTGTGAAAAAAATATCAAATATCTTGTCTTTCAGGTCATCCGGAATCCCGGGACCGGTATCCGAAATCTTGATTATAAAGAATTCTCGTTTATCGTCAAATCTGGCAGTTATTTTAAGCTGACCTTTTCCTTCCATTGCATCCGCAGCATTGATAAACAGGTTTGTGAATACCTGCTGGAGCTGGCCCAGATCTCCTGCAATTGATGGGGTATGGGTTTCGACCTCCCTTATCACTTCCACGTTTTGAAAAATGGCCTGGTTGATAAGCAGATTAAGGGATTTATCAATCAGTTCTTCTATACTGAAGGATGTAACTTTACCTACAGTCTGCCGGCTGAATTCAAGAAGGTCTGACACAATTTTTTTACATCTAAGGGCCTGATCAAGTATTTCCTGTATATCGTCAATATTTTGTTTGTTCACATCTCCAGTGTTCATAAGGTTTTTCTTTATGAGCTCAGCGTATATCATTATTCCTGAAAGGGGATTATTTATTTCATGGGCTACACCGGCGGCCATTCTGCCGACAGAGGCTATCTTCTCTGATTGGACAAGCTGAAAATGAGCCTCCTCGAGATTTTTCCTCATTTCAAGGATCTCTCTCATGTCGGTAAAGATTCCAACGCTGCCAACTTCTTTACCATCGATAACAATTATTGACGCACTTAGTGTTACCGGGATCTCTTCACCGGCTTTTGTTTTAATGTTCATACTGGTAGGGTTAAGTTGACCGACAGGTCCGAAGTTTTCACTCCGCATCTTACTCATATTTTCTTTGGCAATATCAATGTCGTAAAAAGAACTCAGATGACCTTCGTTCATAATCTCATCCGCAGAAAAGCCCGTAAGACGCTCCATGCCCTCGTTAAAGATCAGAACATTTCCCTTAGTATCAACAACAACTATGCCATCAACCGTGCTTTGTATTACATTCTGTAAAAAGGTGTTTGATTTTTGTGCTTCATTTTCAAGCAGTATCCTGTCCGTGACATCCCGTGAAGCCTCAAGAATCTGGACGATATCTCCTTTATCATTGCAGATCGGGGCAATGGTGATAACATCGAACCTGCTTTGATTATCAGTATCAACATACTCCTCTATTGTGCTGAAGATACCTTTTTCTTTTATCTGATTCAGATGCTTATCGATGTAGCATTCCCTCTTGTTATTTGCACAGCCACGGGTTCTATATGGCCCATAATTAAGTTCATAGCAGTGCTTTCCATAAACATTGTCTTCAGAAAGATTATAGGCGTTGAGAAAGGTCTGATTGACAGTCTCAATGCTTTTATCCATGTTTACCACCATGATCCTGT
>JASFHE010000768.1:0-3294 GCA_050123415.1 Desulfobacteraceae bacterium
CGTAAAAAGCAACTGGATTCCACGGTCAAGCCGTGGAATGACGTAGGTGGTGATCCGGTGAAAATGGTTGTTGCGATTTCCTTAAGTCAACAACATTGGGTTTAAAACCCGTCTCTACAATAGATGAACGCTTGCCAATAAAATGAATTTATGCCAGATTAATTGATTATGGTGAGATATATTTCTGAATAAAACATATCTGAATTACTGAAAACAAAAGAAGATATATTAATGAATACTCTAATTGAAGAATTTGACAAACATTTTCCAAAACTCACACCTGAAATCGTCTTCTGCCCCTATCGGATATGCCCTGTTGGCGCTCATTCCGATCATCAGTACGGTAAAATCCTTGGAATGGCGATTGATAAGGGAATAACGATAGCTTATTCGCCTTCGGAAGATAGCAAAGTCGAATTGATTTCAAGAAATTTCAAAGAAAAGGTAAAGTTCCATGTTTCACAGCCTTTGGAGATTAAAAAAGACTGGGCAGATTATCTAAGAGGGGCAGCATCTTCCATTTCCAGAAACTATACCCTTAAAAAAGGCATCTATGCGATAATTGAAGGAAGCCTGCCAATAGGAGGTCTCTCTTCTTCAGCAGCATTAATAATTTCTTTTCTTAAGGCATTATGCAATGTAAACAACCTTATGCTGTCAGACAGGGAACTGATTGAAACGGCCCTGTGGGCGGAAAAGGATTTTGTTGGCGTCAATGTTGGGAAACTTGACCAGAGCTGCGAGGTCTTTTGCAAAAAAGATCATCTTCTGTACCTTGACACCCTGGACGATTCATATGAGCTTATACCTGTCAATCCGGTTATGAAACCATACGAGATAGCTGTCTTTTTCAGCGGGGTTGAAAGAACCCTTGTGGGCAGTAAATTTAACATGAGGGTTGATGAGTTAAAGTCTGCAAGCTATGCCCTTAAAGCATTCGCAGGGCTGGATTACAGCAGTTACGAAGACAGCCGTCTGCGTGATGTACCGGAGGAAATCTTCAGTAAGTATGGAGAAAAGCTCCCTGGCAACTGGAAAAAACGTGCAAAGCATTATTATACAGAGTTTGCACGGGTTGAAGCTGGGGCAGAAGCATGGAGAAACGGGGATATAGAAACCCTTGGGAAACTGTCATTTGAAAGCTGCTGGAGCAGTATCAATAATTTCGAGACAGGTTCAGATGAATTAAAAACCCTGTACGAGATCACCCTCAGAACCGACGGCATTTATGGCGGCCGCTTTTCAGGAGCTGGTTTTAAAGGCTGTTTTATGGTGCTGATAGATCCGGAATATCGATCCGGAGTTGAAGAAAAGGTGAGGACAGAATACCTTAAAGTGTTTCCGGAGCTTGAAGGAAAGTATTCTACACATTTCTGTAAAAGTGCTGATGGGGTGGGAATGATAAAACCATGAAATGCATAATACTCGCTGCCGGATATGGGACAAGGCTATATCCCCTGACAAAAAACTTTCCAAAGCCGCTTCTTGAGGTTAACGGCAAAAGCATACTCGACTGGCTGCTGGAAGATATTGACTCGATAGGTATTATTAAAGAATACGCAGTCGTATCCAACCATAGATACGCGGAACATTTTTATAAATGGTCTGAAGCACTTACTCTCAGGGCACCTATTGCAGCTCTTGATGATGGTTCTGTCTCAAATGATACCCGGCTGGGCGCGGTAAAGGATATCCAGTTTGCAGTCAACTCCCTTGGCTGTAATGATGACCTGCTAGTAATAGCAGGAGACAATCTTCTGGATTTTTCACTTGAAGGATTTATTACATACTTCAATAATAAAAAGGCCACCTGTGTAATGAGGTATTTTGAGGAAGACCCGGACCGTCTTCCGAAAAGCGGTGTAGTTCAGGTAGACACTGATGATTGTATTGTACATATGGAAGAAAAACCTGAAAACCCCCATTCAAACTGGTGTACACCTCCCTTTTACATTTATCATAAAAAAGATGTACCATTGATTCAAAAGGCGATCGACGAAGATTGTGACACAGATGCGCCCGGGAATTTCCTTTCATGGCTGTGTAAACAGACAAATGTTTATGCCATGGAATTGCCCGGCAAACGGTATGACATTGGAAACCCGGAGAGTTACCAACTGGCGAAGAATACATATAAAGGCATAATTAAAGTTTAAGAGTATGGCACTAATGTCCAAATTAAAACAAAAACATTTTTTTATACATAAAGAAGAGAGACTCCACAAACCGTCATTCCCGACTGTAGTCCCCACTGACCTCTGAGTTCCGACCGGTGCTTCTCTTTCCTCTTTTCTCATTCCTGATTTCTATCAGGCTCACCCTGACGCCTTGCCCATCAAATAATTTTCATAGGCGGCCCTTACCCTTTTAAGACATTCATCAAGCCTGCATAACAATTCCTCACCGTCAGCATCAGCGCCCAGCATTCTTTTAGCCAGCGCATTTCTCTGTTCTTTATCAACCGGAAGAGTGTGGATCTGCCTGTCCTCAAGTATTTGGAGATAGTGTTCTATCCTTCTTAAAAAGATATAATCCTGTTTAATTATTTTTGCTGACTCATATGGCAGAATGTCCGCTTCAACCATTGACTCAATTGCCAGCATTGTATTCCCCTGTATTGTAAGTTCCTTTTCACCTGAAAAAAGCAGCTGGAGCCCCTGCACCATAAATTCAACATCTCTTATTCCGCCAAGGCCGGATTTCACATCAATACCGCTTGAAAGACCTTGTGATATATTTTTTATTGCCTTTTTTCTCATCTTTTCGATTTCAACACTTACAACATTTCTCTCCCATGGTTTCAGGATAAAGGGCTTAAGGCTTTCAAGAAAGTCGTAACCAAGTCTCAGGTTTCCGGCAATGGGTCTCATTTTGATAGCTGCCTGGATTTCCCAGAAGGAGGCCGAATGACTGTAATAATCGATAATGGAGGGGACAGACTGCACTATTTCGCCGGAACTTCCAAAGGGACGCAGCCTCAGGTCAACCCTGTATGCATATCCCTCTTCGGTATGGGATGAAAGGCCGGATCGTACATCTTCAAGAATTCGACCGGAAACCTCTCTTCTTTTATTTGTTTTATCACCATCAGGCAGAAAAATGCCAATAAGGTCAATATCGGAACTGTAATTAAGTTCATTGCCTCCCAGTTTGCCGAATGCGATAATAGAGAAATACTCCTGCGGAGATAGACTATCTGATTCATTTTCTTTAAAATTGCTTTTGACTGACTCTTCAAACACGACCTGTGTGCATGCCTCGGCAAGTATAGACAGTTCATGCATGATAACACGG
>JASFHE010000769.1:0-3289 GCA_050123415.1 Desulfobacteraceae bacterium
ATCAAGGCCAGTGTTATTTATTGCATCCATTATAAGGTGCTGCAATACATGGGCACGTCCAGGATCACTTGTCCTGGCCTGTTCATATTCTCCTAAAAAGCCGTCCAGTTCCTCAAGTCCTTCATAGAGCCCACCCTGAACCATTACTGTCTGCATATGATCGACAAGGACTGCGTAACTCCTCCGCTTTGCGATTGTTCCTTCAGCCGGATTATCCGCATTATAGATATAGAGATGGGGAATATCCCCGATGGCTATATCGGGATAGCATTTTCCTGAAAGGCCGACACTTTTACCGGGCAAAAATTCCAGGTTTCCATGTGTGCCCACATGAATAATAACATTTGCGCCAAAGTCACGTTCAAGATACCTGTAGGTAGCCATATACTGGTGGGGAGGAGGGATATCCGGATCATGCAGGATCTTGCAGACCTGCCCGTCACAGCGTGAGCCGGCGCATCCCCTTTTAGGCTGAACACAAATAACCGCATTACCATAGGATACACCTGTCACAAGTATTTTGCCGTCATAGACCATGGCTGCCGGGACACCGTCAACCTCCTCTCCGGGGGGCCTGCCCCAGGCGGTATTCATCCTTTCTTTCACTCCCTCGGAAAGCGTATCAAACCATTCTTCATACTCTTCTTTGGTAACCTGCTTAAGGACCCCGCCTTTATTGACAATCTCATCCACTGTTGTCCACCTGAACTCGCTTATGGCCTTCCGCTCCATTATTGTTTCAATCAGTTCCTTGCCATTAACAGGCGGATCGACCGAATACCCGGTTTCCTTCATCCTTTTGAGAATAGCTGAAACACTCTCCAGGGTATCCAGCTGGGCGCCCCCGCCCACGGTTGCCTCCACCGAAGCACATGGATTGTTGTGAAGTATAAAAGCCACCTTGCGCTCTTTTCTGGAGCTATTGAGTAATCGTATCCAGTTTGCGATCCTGCGCGTTATCTTAAGACATCTCTCGGCTATGGGCTCCTTACGTGCCAGTTCATCCGAGGGATTACTGCGCGCGCCCATAATTAATGGTTCTATAACTCCTTCAAATTCTGGCATTGCTATTGAAAAGCCGACCAGGCTGCTGTTCAGCCCCTGGGGCTCATCCCTCCACTCATCAATTGTTTTATATGATGAGTTGAAAGGACAAAAAACCGGAACATCCAGTTTTTTCAGGATCTCAACGGAATCCCAGGCTACCGACTGCCCTGCATTATTCTGCTCCCTGGTTCTGGCCAGGGGAAAAAACTGCATTTTGATCAGGGCATTTATTCTGGAACTGCCGTTTTCATCAATAAAATTTTCACATACGACTTCACCACTGCCCTTGCATCCCTTTTCACTGTCTTTCACGGAATTGGAAAAAACAGGTATTACCTTCATACCCAGGTCTTCCAGGTTGCGTATCAGCATATCTTCAATGTCCAGGTTATTGTTCACCCATGCATGCCTGGAGAAAAGAATACCCACGGACGATTTTTCGGATAGAATCTCCCGGGAAACTTCTTTTTCATCCCAATAGGCATCATACCATTCAAGGTAGGCATCCACCGTATCAAATATGCCATCCTTGGCAGGATGATACAGCCCTTCCCAGGGAACCGGCTTTGGCTCCGGGACCTCTACCTCGCATTGGCATACTTCCCTGGCTATATATTTGAGCATATTTGTAAAATTCTCTTCACCGTTAATGGATATATATGTATTGACCTGGGCCACAATCGATGTTGCGACGGTGGACAGACTCCAGTAGGACGGATCATGCCCCACACATATAACGGGCTTATCGGCTATCTTAGTCTGCAAAGCCTCCGCGATGTCCTCCCAGTAGGTTCCGCTTGACCGGTACAGCAGAATCACATCAGTTTGTGCAAGGGCGTCCATGACATCATCAAACCTTTCAGGATATTCCTCCAGGGTCCGCCCCGAAAAGGCAGTGACCTCCATAAAATCCAGATTATTTCCGGCCCTGATCAGCATGGGCAGGTGACTTGTCCACATAATAGAACCCAATTTCAGTTTCATATCCTGATTCTCCTTTCTTTTGACTCCCTTTTTTAAAAGGTAACCGTTGCACCAAGCAGATAGGTCCTGGGAGCGGATGGATACACACTCGAACCTGTTCCGCTGGAATAGTAGTTCTTGTCAAACAGGTTATTTACGGACAGGCGAAAAGAATATTTTATATCTTTGTATTTGTTCTTATATTCCAGCCTGGTGCTCCAGACAGTATAATCGGGTATCAAATATCTATTGGCCTCGTCAGTATATTTCTCATCCTCATACCTGACAGTAAGGCTGCAGATTAAACCGATCGGATGACGGTAACGCAGACCTGCTGTAAGCTGCTTGTCCGGTGCATGGGGAAGCTTGTTTCCGTCATATACGGTAGTTGTTCCGCTCCTGCTGCTATAGACTTTGTGGTCCTCGAATTTTACATCCTGGAGAGTAAGATTGACAAAGGAAGTAAATCCCATAGGAAAATGAAGATTTAATTCCGTTTCCAGCCCCTTGTGTCTTGTTTCACCCGCATTAATCTTTTTTGCATCACCGTCCACTTCAACGCTGATAATTTCATCTGTAACATCCATTTGATAAATAGTTGTAGTAAGGTCAAGCCAATCCACCGGTGCGGTACGCATGCTTAACTCGTAATTCATTGCGGTCTCTGGATCAAGGTCCGGGTTACTGTTAGCGCTGGTATATAGATTTGAAATGCTGGGCGGAGCAAAGCCTTTACCCACATTGGCGAACAGAGTTGTATGGGGAAACAGTTTATATGCCAGTCCGAATTTTGGTGAAACCGCATCCATTTCCGCCTCTCCTGAATCTTCAGGATCCAGTCGATCCAGGTTTTCAAACTCAGCCCGATCATACCTCAAACCAAGTGTCATGGAAAGGGATTCTGTAAGTTTAAGCTCATCCTGAATATAAAAGGCCCAGAATACAGGCTCAGCCAGAGTATCCGATTTAATTTCATCGGTCTTTCCACCCTGCTCATCGGTTTCATAGGCCTGAGTATCAGCAGAATCGGTACGTATACTCGGCCCGAATATCAGGGTATTTTGTCGGCCCATGATCTTATTTTTCAGGGTATACTGAAATTCACCTCCGGTAGTGTCTACAGCATATATATAATTACCAGTACCTGATGTGAACACATAATCAAGATCATATGTATGATGATAGACCGAGATTCTCAGATTATCATCTTCACCTATATCAGAACGGTACACAAGATTCATAAATACACGTTCCAAATCACTATCACCTATCTGAGACT
>JASFHE010000770.1:0-3288 GCA_050123415.1 Desulfobacteraceae bacterium
CAGTCCGGGGCTGTGGCCTTTATCAAGGCTCTCGGAAAAAACAGAGATTAAGGGGGTAAGATGTCATTAAAACCTCGTACCAAAAAACGTTATGAAATCCAGGCGCCTCTTACCTCGCTCATAGATATAGTCTTTATGCTGCTTATCTATTTTTTGCTTACAACCAATTTTATGGTGGATGAAGGCATCAAGATAAAACTGCCCCAGGCAAAGGCTGCGGCACCCCAGACTCAGCAGGAAATAACCATTTATGTTGATAAAGACGGCAGGGCATTTCTAATGAACAAGGAAACTCCTCTCAATATCCTGTTCTCTGAAATAAAAAAGATGATTGGAAACGACAAGGACAGGCTTGTGGTTATCAAGGCAGACAGGGCGGTTATCCTGAACAAGGCAGTTAAGGTTATGGACCTTGCAAAGGCAGCAGGTGCAGGAAGATTGTGTCTCGCCACAGAAAAAGATTTCTAAAATTAGGGAATTTACCTAATGGCGGTTAAGGTACTTTTTCACACCAAAGAATTATAATGTACCTTTTCTGATTAGTTTTTCCAAAAATTTCTTCTCTATTTTATTAGACCGGCAATACCTCCTCTATAAGAATTTTATAATTCTGTATATTGAGGCGTTTTTTCTCCGGCATTTACTTTAATTGGAATCCCATTATCATTATACTCGGTCATACTGATTTTCCTGTAATTTGATTTAAAAAATCACATCATCAGTATTTATGAAGAATATATTCAAAAATACATTAAATATAGGTTTATCCGGCCATATGGTCACAGCCCATAGGAAAATCCAGTTTGACAGAAAAGGTGTACTAAAATAATGTGCACATATTCTAGAAGAGTATAGACAAGGGATTAAAGCATAAGGGAGTGGAGGGATCCTTTATGCAGGTAACAGGCAAAAGATATGGAATTTTTGTCTCCAGTAGTCTGTGTGTTTCCTGTATTGACTTCTCATCTCAAAAGGATAACCGTTTCATAACAAAAAAATCCTACCCAATATTTAATTCCAGACATTTTTAATTATTGCAGATAATAAAAATTATGATGATGCGCTTTCTAGAGTGAGGGAAAGAATTTTTCTATAGGCGATGCAAAGTGTAGGAAAACATTGTCTTCGTCTTCGCCAATCATGTGCGGCAGAATCTTTTTTTCTTACAACTAAGACGGATTATTTTATCGATCGGAGAATCTATCTAAATAAACAGGAGATAAAACTGGTTGAATTTAAAAACAAAATCCAAACAGTTCACCTGTGACGAGAACAGGTTAAGGTTATTATAGGCAGGTCTTATAAACAACATTGGGAGAGGCAAAGTCCTCAGATGTAAACGGAATGGTTTCTCTTTACTAACTCCAATATCAATAAAGCGAGATGTATAAAAAAGTATTAAGGAGGAAGGAAAAAACATGAGAAAAGAATTAAAGAAAATTGTGTATATTGCCATTATTGTTATTCTACCTTGGACTATGTCCATTGCCGCCGAACAGGAACAAAAAACAGAAAACATGGAGGACGAGTTCGTTCTTGATGAGATAGTTGTTACGGCTACCCGGACGGAAAGGGCGGTTGATATGACATCCAAACCCGTAACCATAATAAATAAAGAGGCAATAGATACGAAAAATGTCGCGACTGTGCTGGAGTTATTGGATGACGTCCCAGGCATATCCTTTTCCAGAATAGGGACGGTAGGAGGACAGATCAGCTTCAGGGGATTTAACTCAAACGATTTGAAATCCCCGCTCTTTATAGACGGGGATCGTTTTCGTGGACGCAACACCGTTGAATATCATTTTATTGACTTCAATCGAATAGAACGTATTGAAGTTATCCGCGGACCTGCTGCTGCCATGTACGGTACCGACGCTATGACTGGCCTGGTTAATATTATCACCAGAAGGGCTCAAGGTGATGTCGATCAACCGTTTGCCTTGACACCGCGAATAAGGTCACTGGATTATTCCAGCGTAAGTAATCTTAGAGGTACTTCCATTGAGCTTGAAGGGACAGGCAATGGCTTTGATATACTGCTTGGACTGTCCCTGGTAAAGGCAGATAATTATGATAGCCCGCATGGAGAGATACAGAACAGCAATCTGGAAAAAAGGCACGAAGATATCCATATAGGCTATAATCTGACCCCGGACCACCGCATTGAGTTAACGGGAAGATACACCAAGGTGGAAAGCGGTTATGCAGGCGGCCTCACTGCATCACCCGGTTATCCATACAAAGGTATGTATCAGGAACCTATAACAGAAGAAATGCTCAAACTGCGTTATATAGGTCGTAATAAGGCCTTGGGGCTGGAACATATAGAGGCCAGTATGTATATAAGAGACCTCTATACGCATAGTACCGTTTACGTACGGTCCGGCGACAATCTGATTAATATAAACGCCTATGCGGATGGCCCGGTTACAATAGGGGGTAAATTATTCGGAGTCCGACCATGGCGGGGAAAGAATACCTTAACCATAGGCGCGGACTGGTACCGTGATGACGCCAAAGCCATGGAGCAGGACCGTACGATATATAATGCTCAAGGGGATATTATATCCTACACAGACAGGTTTGAATCGAGCCCGGCGGAAGTCCAGACCAATATTGGGGTATTTCTGCATAACGACTGGGATCCTTCGGAAAAGTGGACCGTTTCAGTGAGTGGACGCGAAGATTATTTCAAAATTTCCGCAGATGTTGCCGGGGAAAATGAAACGACCGATAATGTCGTTACAGGTGGAATGGGATTGATTTATCGGCCGATTCCCGTCCTGCATTTCACAGGGAATGTAAACACGAGCTACCGTGAACCGGTCCCCTATGAAAAATTCGCAGTACTTGTAGGCTATGAAGCTAATCCCGACCTGGAACCTGAAACGAGTATTACATATGAGGCGGGTGTTCGATTGAGGCTGCCACAGATTAAAGCCAATCTGACGGCCTTCCAAAGTGACTATGAAGACCTTATTTCCAGACAATATGTAGATTCTACTCTCTATCCCGGTACGACGGCATTAAAACCTCTGAATGTTGGCTCTGCTTCTATTCGTGGCGTTGAATTTGATTCTACCTGGCTTGTAAACAACAACTGGAAAGCATTTATGAATGCTTCGTATCTGCATGGTACAAATACCGAAACAGATTCACCGCTGCCCTATATTGCGCCGTTAAATGGCTTGATAGGTGTCCGTTACATACCCGACAGTAAAGATTTCTACCTTGAACTAACCGACAAGTGGTCCATAGAAAAGTATCGCATTGACGCTACCCAGG
>JASFHE010000771.1:0-3288 GCA_050123415.1 Desulfobacteraceae bacterium
GCTTTATCTTATTCCGTTGAGGATACCGGTCCATTATTCGTGAATTTGACAACAGATGATACATGGTCTGCAGGGATGGCCATTAATTTCGCGGGAATGGCGATACACTAAAGTTATGGGTTGGTAATCTTTCTATGTTGATACTGCACTTTCTGTGGTTGTCCGTTTTTTTTACAAACTGGAAAAAAGTATTACATCCAGTGGATTATATTCCATCTCAATCGAAAAGGCTATTGCTTAATTAATCAACAATAACAAATGATTCCACGCTTTTTATCCCGGCCTGGACTATGGCACACACCTTGCCTGTTAAATAAACAGGTATTATTCCTGTAATCAACTCACCTGTAAAAGAAAGTAACCAATAGAACCAATGATATAAACGGAGGATGCCAAATGGAAGAACACTTAAAGGGACCGATTACTCTTTCACCTGCATTGCTGGAACATGTGAAGCTCTGGAAGGACAGACCCGGAAACCTGATAATGACGCTTCATAAGGTTCAGGAGGAATACGGGTATGTCCCGAGAAGCGTTGCGCTGCAGCTTACCGAACTTCTGGATACACCGCTTGCCAAGATATACGGTGTATTAACCTTTTACCACCTCTTTAAATTAAAAAAACCGGGAAAATACTCGATACAGGTATGCCTGGGGACTGCATGCTACCTGAACGGCGGGGAGGACATCCTGCATGAGCTGGAAAGTCTCCTGGGGATAGGAGTGAATCAGACCACCCCTGATGGAATGTTCTCCATAGAAGCGGTTCGCTGTATCGGCTGCTGCGGTCTTTCACCCGTAATGACAGTAAACGGCGAGGTCTTCAGCAAACTGAAAAAAGAGAATCTAACAAAGATAATTGCGCAATTTAAAAAATAATTTTCCCGGAGGGAGTTATGTCGAAACTTAACAGAACACAATTCAGGAACCTGAGAGATGAGCTTAAGACATCAAAGGAAAAGACAACCGAGATCATTGTCGGACTCGGTTCATGCGGTATAGCCGCAGGGGCCGGGAAGACATTCGATGCCTTTCGGAAGGAGATAAAGGCAAAAAACCTGACCGGAACAGTGCTGTGCAGAACCGGATGCATGGGCTTTTGCGAATCCGAGCCCACAGTGGAAATAAGGGTGCCCGGTATGTCCGATATCGTTTACGGGGGAGTAACCCCTGAAATAGCCCGTGAGATTGTGGAGAGGCATGTAATGAGAAAAAGACTCATCGGCAACCTTATCCAGGATAAGCCCTCAGGGGATATATTAAAGGAAGGAGAATGACCCAAATGTCAATCGACCGATATATTTTATTATACAGAGAGCCGGACACCGGTATTGATAAAAATGAAAGGCTGTTTGACGCCTTTATAAAGGAACTGAGCAAAAACGATCTTACCCATTCCGTGCAGGTGGTTGACGCAATAATGACAGGCGCAGACGATCCGGAAAGTACACTTGTCAGGGTATTGCCAGACAATGCCTGTTTCAGATGCACAGGGATCAATGACGCCAAGAGGATCGTGGATGAGTTCATCATCAAAAAAAAGGCGGTAAAAGAGCTTGAAGTCCCGGTGACCGGGAAGCAGTACAGGATAGTATTGAGAAACTGCGGAGTCATCGATCCTGAGAATATAAAGGATTACATTGCCCGTGAAGGATATGCCGCCCTTGACAAGGTGATATTCGAGATGTCGCCCGATGAGGTGATTGATGAAATTAAAAGGTCAGGACTTCGCGGCCGGGGAGGGGCGGGATTTCCCACGGGCAGCAAGTGGGCATTCAGTAAAAATGCCGAAGGAGATATCAAATACATCGTATGCAACGCTGACGAAGGCGACCCCGGTGCCTATATGGACAGGAGCACCCTCGAAGGTGACCCCCATTCCATTATAGAGGCCATGGCGATTGCAGGATATGCAGTGGGCGCAAACAAGGGCTTTATATACATCCGGGCGGAATACCCCCTTGCCATAAAGAGGCTGGAAATAGCCATTTCACAAGCCATGGACCTGGGGCTGATGGGTGAAAAAATCATGGGAAGTGATTTCTCTTTTGAAATCGAAATCCGGTACGGGGCGGGGGCGTTCGTGTGCGGCGAAGAGACCGCTTTGCTTGCATCCCTTGAAGGGGAAAGGGGCATGCCCAAGCCGAGGCCTCCCTTTCCGGCAGTAAAGGGCCTGTGGGGCAAACCGACGGTAATAAATAATGTCGAGACATTGGCCAACATCCCGGTCATTATCCTTAAAGGTGCGGACTGGTTCAATAAAATAGGCACTGAAAAATCCAAGGGCACCAAGGTCTTTGCCGTGACAGGCAAGGTCAAGAACTCGGGCCTGGTTGAAGTCCCGATGGGAACAACAATCAGGGAAATTGTCTTCGGTATAAGCGGGGGCATACGCAACAACAGGAAGTTCAAGGCGGTTCAGACCGGAGGCCCGTCCGGGGGGGTTATTCCCGATAAGTTCCTCGATACACCTATTGACTATGACAGCCTGATAGCAATCGGATCGATGATGGGATCGGGCGGCATGATCGTAATGGATGAGGATGACTGTATTGTTGATGTAAACAAATTCTATCTCCAGTTTTCCGTGGATGAATCTTGCGGTAAATGCGCACCGTGCAGGATAGGAGGAAGGCAGCTCCTTACATATCTGAAACAGATATCAAGGGGGCTGGGCAGCATCGAGGATCTTGATAAGATGAAGCGGATAGGGCACGCAATGCAGAAGGCGTCTTTATGCGGGCTCGGCCAGACCACCAGCAACCCTGTCCAGTCGGCATTAAGGTATTTTTATGATGAATATGAAGAACATATCATAAACAGGAAGTGCAGGGCCGGTAAATGCCTTGAATTGCTGATCTATACGATTGATCAGGAAAAGTGCTCCGGATGCGGCGTATGTAAAAGGAGCTGCCCCGCATCGGCCATAAGCGGAGACAGGGAATCGGGATTTGTTATCGATAATACGATTTGTGTCAAATGCGGCGAATGTTTCAACAAATGTAAATTTGATGCGATAGACAGGGGATAGGCATATGAGCGATAAAAAAATGATTAAGGCTAAAATAAACGGCATACCTGTGGAGGTTGCGGCAGGAACTTCGATCCTTGATGCGGCGGAGCAGGTCCAGGTTAAGATACCGACCCTTTGCAAGCATCCTGATCTCGACGCCACGGCGGGCTGCGGGATCTGCATAGTAAAGGTCAAAGGCTCAAACAAGCTTTTAAGGGCATGCTGTACGGAAATAGGCGAAGGCATGGAAGTGACTACCCATGACGCCGAGATCG
>JASFHE010000772.1:0-3277 GCA_050123415.1 Desulfobacteraceae bacterium
TGTTTTCGATAAAATTTTCTCTGCAATTAAAAGCATCATGCTTTCGTCAAATACTTCTAAAACATTGACATTATTGATTTTATGCACTAGATAAATTTCTCAAATTTGACGGACCGGTAAAAAGTCGGTAAAGTCGTCACTCCCGCGGAGGCGGGAGACCATAAGTGTTTGAAATAAATAGATTCCCGCCTTCTCGGGAATGACAGAAAAAGACGATTTTAGACTTTTTAAGAGACTATCAAATTTTAGTTTTGAGGAATTTATATACTCTGAAAAATATTATTTTAACTAAAAACCCTGATACTGCCGATATTGACAACTAGGCACAGTTAGTATAAAAATTACGGGTTGGAATTAAGCAAAAAAGCTTTAAAAGAGATGTACCCAACAATACATATTACCAGCGGGCTCAGTAATGTTTATTCGGGCTGTCTGCAAGAAAATATATTAACCAGGCATTTCTTGTATTGGAAGTGAATTACGGAATGGACAGTGCTATAATGGATACAACAAACAAAGATGCAGTTGGACTCCTTTATGCGACTGAGGTATTGCTTGAAAAGGATGATTTCTGTCTGGAATATTTAGAGGCCTGCAGCGAAGAACTGTTCGGCATCAAGAAAAAATAAATGAAAAAGGGAGGCATTAAATGTCTAAATTAGATGAAGTAAAAGAATTAACCGAAAAAGGAAAACAAAAACTTATAGCAGAAGCCGTTCAGGGCGCATTGGACGAAGGCAGCAGCCCAACCGAAATCCTCGATACTATGATTGAAGCAATGGCTATCGTGGGAGATAAATTTAAAAAATCAGAAATATTCGTACCGGAAATGCTCATGGCTGCCCACACAATGAAAAAGGGTGTTGAGGTTATTCAACCTCTTATGGTTGGAGAAGCGTCTACATCTCTTGGAACATGCGTAATTGGAACAGTATCCGGTGATCTTCATGATATAGGTAAAAACCTTGTATCCCTGATGATTGAATCAGCCGGATTTACCGTAGTGGACCTCGGTGTTGATGTGTCTACCGACAAATTCATAGAAGCCATTAATTCAAATACAGACTGTAAAGTTGCTGCATTGTCATGCCTTCTTACAACCACCATGCCCGCCCTTTCAGACTCTGTAAAAGGTCTCATCGACGCGGGTATAAAAGACAAAGTAAAAATCATTGTTGGCGGTGCACCTATCACACAGGATTACGCTAATGAAATCGGTGCTGACGGTTATGCCGAAGACGCAGCATCTGCTGCAGATCTTGCAAAAAGCATTATCCAATAATTTATCGTTCATTCAAAATACAAAGCCCCGTTTTCAAAACGGGGCTTCCCCTTCACAGCCCTGATGTTTTTTTAATCAGCAGGTCAGGTCTTCCTTTAATGCAGGCGGATATAGTCCGTTTTAAAAATACCTCCACGCCATCCGCCCTTACCGGTCTTTTGTCTGTTGTTTCAAATGTGATTACCCTGCTGCTTGTTCCTGCTTCCACGGCCAGTTTATAAATCATATCCGTCAGCGTTTGCCTGGCGAAACGATCTGTTTCATCAAGGTCTTTAAAGTGATGGGAACCTGAAATTCCCTCAATAATAAAACCGCTGTAATGACCAGGCACTATTCCCAACTGTCTGCTTACATAAACATGGCTGGTAACTGCGCCGATTGCATTGGCAACATCAGCATCCTCAGGAATAACAGCCTTTGTTTTTAGCGGTGCTACCGCCTTTGGCAGAAAATATTTTATAGGTGCGCCAATACCGATCACCGGGTGTTTCAGGTTGATTGCAACTTCATAATTTGGATGCTGCTCGTTTAAAAGATGATAAATCAGGGTTGTGCATGCCTGGCAATCATCAAGCCTGTCCGACTCCACATCATCAAGCCTGTGTTTAAGCAATTCCATGGAAAGCTGTCTGGCACCCATGTCCATGAGAGTATCAACCATCTCATACAGAGGTTTTCCGCTTAAAAACGAATAGAATTCCGCATATTGTTCTGCGGCTCCTGTATCCCATTTTCTAAACCTGCCGTTGATATGGAGAAGGTCTGTAAATGTGAGGCCGCATTTCTGTATAATGAATTTTTCCTCAAGGCGTTCCAGTGGCAAAGTCCATTCCGAAAGCACATCGGTTGATTGAACCAGTTCACCTATGGAATAGGGTCTTTTTTCCAACAGCGATATAATTTTTTCCTCAAGCTTTGTAAGCCTTAAAGCTTTGATATCTCCGGTTTTGGCAAGTATCTGCATACAAAGGGTGGAGTGCGCGTAATGCTCAAGGCTGTCGCCTATAAAATCAAGGGCAATATCCGCGCCCGGATAATATTTCCCGAGCCATGCTATGGGTGCTACACGTTTCGGGCCTATGAAAAATTTTCTATTTTTATACAGAATAAAACTGTCACCGCCAAGACCGGATGTCCTGATATCAAGTGCCTTTACATGGGTTCTGTGCCCGCCGACATTTGATCCCTGTTCATTAATACTGACCATGCCATGTGACAGAGCCGCGGTATCGGTTGTTGTACCGCCCACATCCACCACCATTGCATCATCAATGCCTGTTAAATGTTTTGCGCCGGCCACACTGGCCGCGGGCCCCGAAAGGATTGTTTCAACAGGCCGCTTTTTGGCCATTTCAGCGCTCATCAGGGTTCCGTCCCCTTTGACCACAACAACCGGCGCGTCAATGCCGAAACCTGCCATCACCTTTTCAAGATCAAGCAGCAGGCTGGTAAGCCTGGGGATAATTCTTGCATTGAGCATGGCAGTGGTCGCCCTTGTCCCAAAATTGAGGGTGTCGGATAATTCATGACCGCAGGACACAAAAAGCCCGGTTGTTTCCATGATTATTTTTTTTACCTGCAATTCATGTTCCGGATTAATTGAACCTGCATAGCCTGACACAGCAAAGGCGGTTACATGGTGTCTTTTAATCATTTTTTCAATTTCGGATTTGATTTGCTCAGGATTAACAGGGGTGATCTCGTTTCCTGAAATTTCCAACTGCCCCTGCACAATGGTTTTGGGCTGGTAAGGGATATCACTGGTTACATCAAGCCCATAGGGCGGCATAAGTATCAACCCGACCTTCTGCCCTTCATTTTCAACTATTGCATTGGTTGCAAGTGTTGTGGACAGGGAGACCAGCTCGACGTTTCGAAGGCTATTCTGATCCAGTTCTTCAAGCGCCCTGCTGATCCCTATGGTAAAATCCCATTTGGTGGTAAGGGCCTTTGCCTTATACAGCGTAATGTTTTTTTCAAGATCATAGATCACTG
>JASFHE010000773.1:0-3267 GCA_050123415.1 Desulfobacteraceae bacterium
CTTTTGGGCATAAATAAATGGATGATAACTATGTAAATAGTCCTGACCTTATCTGTACGGGATGGGTGGGCGATAATGTAAAATTAATTACCCCTTTAAAATGTCTGCGCAGGCGGGAATCCATTTATTTCAAATACTTATGGACTCCCGCCTGCGGGAGTGACGACTTTACTGATTTTTTAAGGGTTCGTCAACTTTGAGCATTTCTGTTTTTTTCGCCATGCGCTATGCTCTTTGCCAATATCTACCTGTTCAGTGCTATCCTGCTCAGCTTATATATAGCCTCTCCAAGTTTCGGATGGAATTTCTTTTCCAATGATAACGCAAACACAGCAACTGGCGGTCTTCCCGGCCGACAGTAATAATCTACAAAATTTTTTAGGTCTGCATAAAGCTCTTCCTCAGACGCCTCCGGATCAATGTCCGGAGGAGAAATTCCCAAAAGAAGCTTGTCTCCGTAGTTGTCATACAGCATTTTATGATCGTTCATGGGTTGAGGGCTCCATGACTGAACACCTGCCTCAATATAGATTGGTGCAAGCATTTCATTTTTCCCGCAGGAATGCATATCCACATAAACTCCTTTGCCGTGAATGTATGAAAGGACCTTCTTTAAGGAGGGAAGGATCATCTTTCTTACTGTGGCAGGAGAGAAGAAAGGTGCACGCTGGGAACCCCAGTCATCGTGAAAGGAGATTATTCTTGGGTTTCCGTATTCAATATACTTATCAACCAGCTTACAGTAAAAATCAGCCTGCACATCAAAGAACTCCAGAATGGCCTCTTCCTGATCTTCATCAATGAGCGCCATGGCTGCACGGTCAAAATCCATGAATGAAATAAGACGCTCAAAAATACCATTAAGGATGGTAACAAAGGAAATCCTGTCATCATCCGGGTTTATATCTTCCTTGAGTGATTCCCAGTTGTATTTATCAAGATCAGGGAAGGTAATCTTTTCTTTCCAGGTGTTTATGTCGGTAATATAAGGATCACCGGGTTTACGGGTAGCACCGTTTGCAACCGGAACAAACACCCATTCAAGTCCGAAGAAATCCTTTCCGCCCTTCATACGGGCATCGTTATCGGGCAGAAAAGTACCCATGATCATATTTATATCATTCATACCGGGAAGCCAGAGCGGTCGTTCACCCTTAATAATCAACTCATAATTTTCAGCAGGTGTTATAGGGGTATTATATTTTGGCAGTGGAGGCATGCCGGGAAACGGTCCGGGATATTCTCCCACAACTTTCAATTCATCTTCGGTAAAGGGAATTTTACCCATGCACATTCTCCTTTATTCATCTTAATAAGATGAAATATAAAAGTGTAGAATACCAGGTAATATAAAAAAGCCCCGATTTAAAAAAAAGGGGGCTTTTTAGTATAGATATGATTAAGCAATGATTGCTTTTGCAAGTTCGGCAGCAGATGCTGCATCTTCTGCATAGCCGTCGGCACCGATTTCATCTGCGTATGCCTGTGTAATAGGAGCTCCGCCAACAAGGATTTTAACCTTTTCTTTCATACCTGCATCGATAAGACCTTTTACTGTTTCTGACAGTGCAGGCATTGTAGTTGTAAGAAGACATGACAGAGCAACAATTTTACATTCAGGATTGGAGTTGATCGCTTCGATGAATTTGTCTGTAGAAACGTCAACACCAAGATCAACCAGTGTAAAACCGGCAGATTCGATCATAAGAGATACGAGGTTTTTACCTATATCATGAAGGTCACCGGCTACTGTACCGATTATACATGTTCCCAGAGATGTGGACGTATCGCCAACCATAAGAGGCTGAATAACGCTAACGCCTTTTTTCATTGTATGAGCAGCCATAAGCATCTCAGGGACAAATATTTCGGACCTCTTAAATTTATCTCCTACGATAGCCATTGCTTCAATCATGACATCGAGGATTTCGGTTGGGCTGTTGCCTTCGTCCAATGCTCCCTGAACGGCTTCTGCTATAAGTTTTTGTTTTCCGTTTTCTGTTAATTCTTTAACTTCATCTAATTTAGACATTTACCGCCTCTCTTTTAATTCGCGCCTATCCATAACTGTAAACAGTGCCAGGTCCCGGTTAAACAAATACAAAACAGGTTTAACAGGATTCACCCTGTTAAATGATGCTCCGCATCCCGCTATGAGGATTTCACAGGGTAAATCTTCACTTTTGACACCGTTTCGTTTTCAAACGAGCCTATTTTTTTTGGACACCAAATAATTCTTCTCTGTAGGCGCCAATATATTCCATACACATCATATCCTGGCCCAGCAGGGCTTCCGTAGCGTAAATCAAGCCCCTCATATCCCTGTTCAACGGATCAAGAATTACGCTGTCCATACCAGCAGTCATAGCCATAACAACAAATGCCTGGTTAACCATCTTACGGGCAGGAAGATTAAATGAAACATTGCTCGCTGCACCTGTCACATGAATAGTCGGGTATCGTTTCTTTATTTCTTTAATTACATCCATAAGCATATTTACACCATCTTCCGATGTACAAAGCATTTCCACCAGAGGGTCAATGTGTAGACGGGAAGGATCAATATTATATTCCTTTGCTTTGGCCATGATATCTTCGAAGATCTTAAGGCGTATTTCTCCGGTCTTTGGAATTCCGTTTTCGTCGTCACACAGCAGGGCAGCGATCTCCCACTTGCTATCTGCAACAACAGGGAAGACATCGTCCATCTTGCTCCCTTCACCTGATACTGAATTGATCAAGCCCGGTTTTTTACAAAATTTTGATATGTCAGCACAAAGTTTGGCATCAGGACTGTCTATCGCTATAGGTGTGTCAGTAACTTCCTGAACCTGCTCTACCATCCATTTCAGGGTTTCAAATTCAATAGACGGGTCAACTGAGGCACACACATCAATAAAATCAGAACTTACGTCTGATTGGGCTTTTGCCAGATTCTTAATAAATTCTGCATCCCTCGCTTCTATTGCCTTGGCTACAGAAGGAATGGATCCATTTATTTTTTCCGCAATTATTATCATTGTTATTTCTCCGTTTTCTATAAGGTTAAATAATACTAAAACATAAAAAATTAAACATACGGCTGATGGTTTAAAAGGGTAAACATGCCGATTGAACCGGCAATCCTTGTCACCAGCCTTTCAAGGTGCCGTTAATGGCTTCCTGTGCCTGGCTTTTCAAACGGTGCAGTATAAAAATTCCAATGAATTATGTCAAACCAAAATGAACTCCCCAAATCCACCATCAAAATTCCTATCGTCAATAACA
>JASFHE010000774.1:0-3264 GCA_050123415.1 Desulfobacteraceae bacterium
CAATGGTTTTGTCGTTAAATAATGTATCAATAAGGATCTTTTTACCACCGCCCTCAATCAAAAAACCTTCATTTGCTATATAGGTGACATGTAATTTATTATTCTCACCCCCATAAGATGGGGGTATGTTCAACAAAAAAACAATTAAAAAAAAGTATATCTTTTTCATATTTCTCCTTCCATATATGCCAGGCCTACAGGATTGTGTGGAGCAAATTGGAGCACAATTCCTGGTAAAGCGCGATGTTGGCCTGTTTTTCTCTACTTCAAGTCAAACTCCCAGTAGACGACACCTGGAAGTGGATTCTCATAGTACGGCTCTGTTCTCTGAAAACCAAGCGTCTCATAAAGATGCATGGCTTCTGTCAGTCTGTCGAGCGTATCAAGACGCATTAACGAGTAGCCAAGTTCCCGAGCGATCCCAATGATTTCACGAACGAGTTGTCTGCCTAAGCCGGTCTCTCTAGCCTCCGGCTTGACAAAAAGACGTTTCATCTCACACACACCATCGTCTAACCGGCGAACCGCGACACATCCGACTGTTCTATTCCCATCGAGACCTATGAGGAGGTCACCGCCTGGACGAGAGTACTTCCCCGGCAGACTGGCAAACTCTTCTTTGAAACTTTGAAAACACAGATCAACATCAAGGAATACCTCGTACTCCAGAAAGAGCTTGCGTACTTCTTCGAGCTCTGTTTCCGTCTGCGCTTGTTTTATTTTCATACGCTTTCCGCCAACAGGTATTATGGGGAACCCTGTTTTGTCCTGAAAAATGGGTAGTCTCATAACATGAGATATTTATCAGTTGATATTAAGATGAAGAAGTTTTACTGCATTTCCTCCGATTATCGCATCCACTTCATCCCTGGTAAAACGTATACCATCCGGGGGTTTTTCATCCCACATGGCAAGGTCACCATACAGGTCGCTATTATATGCAGCAAGTGATGCCCATGGCCTCCGGATTTACAGGCATTCCAATCTTTTCGGCTATTGTCATATACATACCTGAAACAAAATTAATCACCGCATTGCTTATCTCGGGTGAAGCAGGGATTGGATAATAATGGTAATGAACATCTACAATCATGACTGTCTCCTTTTTAAGAAAAAGTATGATTATAGTTTAAATACCCATTTACTGCTATATTTATATCCTCTCGATTGTTATTTTGAATTACCCTTTTTCTACGATTGATATTTTAGCGCACGCACAATATCTCCCATATATGGGAGAGGGTATCCTATAATAATTCAAAAACTCTATTCTCAATTAAGTTATTAAAGAGCATCCTGTTTCATGAAGCAAATATCTAATGCACCCTAAATTCCAGAGTTCCCAGATCCAAAGTATCTGGAACAGCCATTAAGTAGTCTCCACTTGATTCCGTTTCCATGTAGATATTTTCGGAAATTTCCTCAAGTTTGTCCGGGTTTACAAATGATGCCAGTGCGACACCAAAAAAAGGAACTTCCAGATCGTTAGCAAATCTCGAAGAATAATAACCAGTGACATGACCCAGCCTGTTTATTGTACAGCGTGACAAATCTTTAGCTCCATATCCATTTGAATAAAGTACTATTGTTCCTGATTGTTGCGAATAAGATGTCGTAGAGACAGCATCGGGAATCCAAGAAGAACCATCAAACTGGACACCAAAATCAATTTCGATGAGCTGCTGAGTCGATACCCCTCCCACAAAATCAGCAGTTATTTGGTAATGGTTATTGAATAAGTCCTCTGAAGCATCTTTATATTCCCATGCCCCAATTGCATCAGGATCAGCAGAAACCAGTTCTTCAAATGTAAGATCAGATATTTCACCTTCTGATGTAAAAGAAATCTTTCCACGGCCAAGAAGACCATTTCCACGCTGGTAGTCAGGTCCGTTTTTAAGTCCGAAGCGTATATCTTCTTCTGGATTGCAGGTAATAATATATTCAAAGGTCCTATCACCTTCTCCTTTATCGAAATAGAAAGTAATAACATGACGAGATCCCAGAACATCATATACTCCAGCTGTTTCAGAAAATTCATATGACGTTGCATCAATGTGCTGATCAAGAGAAGTATCACCATTCCATGCTTGAGATAAGGCACTTGTACCGGGAGAATAATTTTCGCTTTCCGTATCCAGGTTAGTAATTAATTGAATAATATCGCTTTCTAATGGCTGCGAAGTAAAAGCTGTTACTCCCATGTCAGATACAGAACCTGTTATCTCAAATTCTCCGGTATCTTCATTCTCTTCCAATTCCCATCCCTGTAATATATACCCATCACGATTTACTATCTGTCCATTTCTATTAAATCTGAAATCACCCGATTTCAAAAAATAATGTTGTTCAGAAGAGTCAGGATCTCTTACAATCATATAACCTTGGCCCTTTATTGTGACGTATGTTTCAAATGTCTGTTCCGGATCTCTTTCTTCAAGGGCGTAACTCACAATCAAACCCAATCCGTTAGATTCAGGAAGGCTTATTGT
Source organism: Desulfobacteraceae bacterium (assembly GCA_050123415.1). Classification (GTDB taxonomy): domain Bacteria; phylum Desulfobacterota; class DSM-4660; order Desulfatiglandales; family HGW-15; genus JAAZBV01. The sequence goes on from JASFHE010000774.1 coordinate 2,493, forward strand.
GGCAGGTCCGCTATTAAAAGTTTCCTGATATATGCCTGAATCAAGCTGCAGAAGACTGTGATTATCCATAAACTTAACAAGTGATATTCTATAAGCAGTTATTACTCCCCTGTCATAATCAAAATAGGCAATAAGACCATCCGGATCAATAGTAACTGTCTCCCTTAAATCTGAAAGCGTAATGGGGGATAAGTTATAAATAAATTGAATATCCTTAGTACTTCCCGTAGTATCCCCATCTTCATCTGTCTCCCAGCCCTGTACAATGTATCCCTGGTTATTCACAAGGAAGCCTTCATCATTAATTTCAAATGAGCCGTATCTTGTATAAAAAAGATCATTACTCGTTGGTTGCCTTAACATAAAGAGACCATTACCATTAATCGTTAAATCTGTTGGAGAATCGGAATGTGAAAATGTTTTTGTATAAAAACCATAGAGAATACCTATCTCATCTTTGCAATCACTACAACCCACACTATCACTGCTTTCATCATCAGTTGAATCAGTACAAGCTATAATTAGCATCAAGCATGCCGACAAAAAAAGCGATACCTGTTTTTTTACCATTAAAATACCTCCTCTGGAAATCCTCTTATGTGGACAATTAACAGGTATTATACGGATACCTGTTTTACCCAGAAAAATGGGCAGACTCATAATATGGGATATTTAACAAATAAAACATAATAGATACTTAAAAGGTTAATTTGACTTCGTAACTTTACCACATAGCTTATTCTAAGTGGATCGATAATTTATTTCGACGTGT
>JASFHE010000775.1:0-3253 GCA_050123415.1 Desulfobacteraceae bacterium
AATTGAAACACGTCCGAACAAATTATGCAGAGTATAAGAAACAGAAAGGGATTCTGGATTTTACGGACATGATAGAAATCTTTATTGAAAAAAATAAAGCCCTTCCGGTTGAAGTCGCTTTTATCGACGAAGCACAGGACTTGACAACCCTGCAATGGAAAATGATTTTTACGGCTTTCCGTGATTGTGAAACGTTGTATATTGCCGGGGATGATGATCAGGCGATCTATCAATGGAGCGGCGCAGACGTGGATTTTTTTCTTAACCTGAAAGGTAACGCAAAAGTCTTGACTCACAGTTACCGGCTTCCTGAAGAAATATTGAATTTTAGCAAACGTATTTCCGGGCAGATACAAAAACGTGTCGATAAAAGTTTTGACGGAACGGACAAAAAAGGGGCGATTGACACTATCGGAAGCCTGGACGAAATAACAATCAAACCGGACGAAACATACCTTTTCTTGTCCCGGAACAACTGGTATTTAAACGGCGTCGAGACCTGGCTGCAAAAAAACGCCTGCTACTATTCCCGGAAAGGAAAGGTCAGTATAAAAAAAGAAGAGATTGACGCGGTCAATTTGTATGAAAAAATCAGGAAAGAGAAGAAAAAAAGCGACGAAGATTTTTTGAAATTGCGTCGGCATCTTACAAGGAATAAAATAGATTACGGCGTTCCCTGGTTTGACGCGTTTGACTGGAAAGAAAACAAGAAAATGTACGTTCGGGATCTCATCAAACAAAAGACGGATCTTAACAATAAAAATATTAGGGTGGAGACGATTCACACGGCAAAAGGCGACGAGGCGGATAACGTTATTTTGTTGACGGATATCACAAAAAGGGTTAAGGAAAATTTGAATGATAACCCGGATTCTGAGCACCGCTGTTTTTATGTCGGCGCGACACGGGCAAAAAAGAACTTGTTTTTATATAATGGAGAGAGCAGATATAATTACTGTTTTTACGGTTAATCAATTCGAAAGAGAAAGGAGAGTGAAATATGGAGCGAACTGTCGTTAATTACAGAGGAAAACAACTTGCAACAAAGGACGGAAGAAGGAACGGGAACGCTATTATAATAAAAAAAATCAGAGAAAAAAATTGTACATTTAAAGGACAGAATTTTTGGCGTATTTTAACTGATTTTGGAACCACGGCCGTCTTAAGCGATTCAGAAATATCTGAACTTTTTTTCGACGATTATTGTTCCCCTTGGGAAACAAAAAGATATAATCTTCTGAGATGGACCACAAAAAGAATTTCTTTTTTTAAAGTTTTATGGATATGTTTAAGTCTAAAAAAGGAGGCACCCAAAACTTAACAAAAACAAAAGTAATTCTTTACAGCAAATAGACTTACAGCGTTTTGCGTAAATACGCTAATTGCTTACAAGATAAAGAGCTACCTAAAAACACGTCGTAGGATGCGTTAAAACGCGTTAATGCAGGGGAATGGTCAGGGCGGTTTGAATTAACGCATCGTAGGTCACGTCTAAGTCTTTACTATATAATGAATTACGGTAATTGCAGCATGCAACTAAAAGACTTGGATTTGTGTTTTTGCTAAATGCTTACTGTGTAACGATTTACGTTTTAGCGTTTTTCGTGTTTTCGAGGGTTTCCATGTGGAGACAAGGTTAATTTTGGAGGGCAAATTATGAATGAAAAAATAAAATATCCGGACGTCAAAAACGAAAAGATAATCGCTCTGGACACGGAGACAAAAGACCCGTTGTTGAAAGAGAAAGGTTCAGGGGTATACCGAAAAGACGGGCACCTCTTAGGTTTCTCCCTTTCCCTCGAATCCGGGTTTTCTGAATATTACAACATAGGGCACAAAGACGGAACGAAAGAAGAGAAAGAAAAAAACTTGAATTATTTGAAAGACGTCTGCGCCGCCTCTTGTGACAAACTTTTTGCAAACTGTCTATATGATATGGACTGGATCGAAAACGGACAGGGCATAGAAGTAAATGGAAAACTTCATGACGTTCAAATTGCGGAACCATTGATTGATGAATACGCAGGCAGTTATTCCCTTGATTATCTCGGCGAAAAATATCTTAATGAAAAAAAATACAAAACAGAGATCGACACATTTTGTGAAAATAACGGACTTAAAGGCGACTCCCGAAAACATCTTTATTTGATGGATTCTTCCTTTGTCCGACCGTACGCGAAACAGGACACCGCTCTTTTAATTCCCATATTTAATCTACAGAAAAATATTTTGCGGGATGAAGAATTGTTGAAAGTGTATGATATGGAAATGAAACTCATACCGCTTATCCTGCAAATGAGAAAAAACGGGGTGCGCATTGACGAAAAGAAACGCGATTATTATATCGATGTTTTAAGTGACAGAATTGAAAAAGACAAAAAACAATTGTTTCAAAAATACGGAACGTTCAATTGTAATTCATCAAAACAAATCGCGGCCATTTTTGACGGCCTTTCTGTCCCTTACGGATTGACGGAAAAAGGAAACCCGAAACTGGATAAGGACGCCCTTCACGCCATCGATCATCCGATCGTGCATGACATCATAAAAATAAGAGAAACGGAAAAGATCGTCGGGACGTTTTTGAAAAACGCATTAACCGATTTTATTGTTGACGGGAGAATTCACACCTCCCTTTTTCCTTTGCGAACGGATGAAAACGGAACAGTGTCCGGGCGTTTTTCTTCCGCCCGGCCCAACTTACAGCAGACCCCAAAAAAAGACGACATAGATAAAGACAATTCTTTTGCCGAAATCTGCCGGGGATGTTTTATTCCAGAACCAGGGATGTTGTGGGGATCAACAGACCTTTCCCAGATTGAATACCGGTTTATCGCGCATTACGCGACAGGCCCGAAGGCGGAAGAGATCCGAAGAAAATATAACGACGATCCGGAAACGGATTATCATAAATTTGTCATGGACATCTCAGGACTGGACAGACCGGATGCAAAAAGACTCAATTTCGGAAAAGCCTATTTTATGGGAATAAAAGCGTGTTCCCGGAAATTCGGCTGGACAATAGAAAAATCTTCCGTGCTGTCCGCTATCTACGACGACGCCGTTCCATTTGTCAAAACAACCCGGTCAAAGGTCGTCAGCGTCGCAAAAAACAGGGGGTACATAAAAACAATTATGGGCCGACGGGCACGTGTTTCTGACAGACTGCGGGAGTTAAAAAAAGAGTATGTCATGTTCAATCGTCTGATTCAGGGATCGGCGGCGGACTATATGAAACAGGCCATGTTGCAAG
>JASFHE010000776.1:0-3249 GCA_050123415.1 Desulfobacteraceae bacterium
TTTATTTACTATTTGTCAAGAAAATTCTTTATTAAAATGATTTTTTTCACCACTTTCTTTATATTATGCAAGAACCTAACCGGATATTACTGAATAAAAGTACTGATTCCAATAACAGTCCCCACTCGTTTTTTAGAAAAACGATTATACCACACTGAAAACTGCTCGGCAGGGGTGCTCCATAAAAATCCGGCAGTAAGAAGGCATGCCGCCCCAATTCCAATATTAAAGAAAAGCAGTTTCCATGGAATCAATAAAGTCTGGCCATGATACTCCATTGATACAATATTAAAAATATTCAGATATTCCCAGAATGGGAACTGATCTTTGAATGTAGATATCACTACCCAGAACAGACCAAAGATAAGGAGGCCGAATCGCCTGAAAAAAGAGAGTAAAACACCATAGGACAACATGACAAATATGAATGCGGACATCAGAAAATAACCTGTTACAGCAGTTCTCAGATTAAACTGGTTCCCTGAAAACGGCTGTTTATTGAATAGCTGAAGCATCCAGTCTGCCAGACAACCGAGCATCATTGCTCCGTACAGGATTGAAAGTGCAACAACGAATTTCGACAGAAATACCGCACTGCGGCTGATAGGTAGTGAATAAAGGTATTCAATGGTCCTGTCGTCATATTCACGGGGAAGCAGGCTGAATGCAGTCATGAGACAGAGGATTATCAGGATAATGCTTGATGAAACCTGACTGTTCGGTTCCAGGTATCCGCTTATACTGCTCCACGATCCTTCGTCCAGCCTTCCGGAAACAGGGTTGTAGATCAATTGGGCAGTGAAAAATAAAATAATCAGGATTGCTACCGGAAGGAGTTGTCTTAATTCTTTTTTTATTAAAGTGTATGTCATTCTATATTCATCCGCCTGGATAAGATACGTATTGGAACTCCAAGAATATCAGAATCATATTCAAGGGCTAAAAATACTCTATCACCTGAATTATATTTCCCGGTAAGGTGCCTTTGTCGAGATTTAGTATGTTTATAAAATTTTTTTTCCTCTCTTAGAAGGTCTTCAGGTGATATCACCGAATCAAAGGGGGAGAGCTTTTTATGCAGCAGGGAGCATATATATCCTGAATCAGGGATATTACTGAAATTGAATTCGTAAACAATATCACGAATATTTCCTTCTTTCGCGAATATTTCAAGCGATCTGCTTACTTCAGGTATTGCTGCGAGTTTTTCCTGAAATTCAGGCACAGCGGCCATATTGTGTAACCAGCCTGCCCAGCCGGTGAGAAAGCTTTCCCAGTTTTCTCCTGTCTGTTCCTCAAAGATAACCGGCATGGGATGGAGAATTTCATGGATTGTTTCTCTGCTGTCATTGGGGATATGTCTCCCGAATACCTGTTTGACCAGGTTTATAACCGGATCCGAACCCATGCTGCTTTGAATGTAGGCCAGTCCTGAATATGCGACTGCTTCAGCAACAGGTTCGCCAAAACGCTCGCGAAAAACCGGCCATTCTTTGATTACGCGCTGATTCAGGTCCTGTTCTTTCAGGGCAAATATACTCCGAAGGAGAAGGGTTTTGTGAAGAGCGGAATCCATTGAGAATCCGTCATGGGCCCACCAGCATGAAAATCCGTCATGAAGCCACTGCTTTGGAGCAAATCTGGTTCGATTGTGAGTAATATTATCCAGTATAGCCCGGGTGAGATACGCGGTGAAATCATCCATGCACCAGTTATCTATATCTTTAAAGTTTGCTCGTACAAGGATACCGTCATTTGATATGAGCTTTGCTGTTTCAAATTTATCCTTATCCAGTGAGTCCCGGAAAGCTATCCTTACGGGAGGAATCTTCCTCAGCCCGAGTGTGTTCCGCAGATCTGAAATTTTATTTTCAAGGTGGTCATTTAAAGCAATGGCATCCGGTTTTATATTTCTATCAATATATAGAATTTCGATCGGTTCCGTTTCACTCGTAATCACCGCGTCACTGTTGAATTTGTAAGGTTCTTTGACTCTTTTTGATTCCAGCAGTGAAGCGGATATCATGAACCCTATAATTATAACTCCGATGACCGCCTTTTCTCTCTGGCTCATCGGTTTGGCAAGGCTTTCGGCAACTGAACCTTCATTAATAAGCGAGATTAAAAACGCCAGGACAAGCCAGCCGGAACCTATAAAAAATGTTTGATATAGCTGGCTGGCAGGGTAGCGATATCGTTCAAGAGGAAAATCAGACATAACTAATGCCAATGGCCCCTCCTGCGTAATATCCAGTTCTGAAGTCATATTGATTACTATCAGGGAAAAGGTCAGAAGAAGGTAAATAGGTATCCGGAATCTGCCTGTAAATCCCATTGCAAAAAGAAAGCTCCATACAAAATAACAGAACATGGTGCTTCTTGATAAAAGTATTAAAAGAAAATGTCCGCTGACAGGGTCTGAACGATGGGAAAGCCCTGAAGCGATCAGCAGGGTAAAGACAGTAAAGAATAAAAGAAATGCAAGGCCTGTGAAAAATTTAACCAGAACCATCTCAACTCTTGAAATGGGGAGCGATTCGATAAAAAGCTGGGTTCTGCCGTGATATTCCTTTACGACGAGACGGTTGCCGAGTATTGTTGCGCTCAGGGGAATAAAAACAAGCAGAAATGAACTCTCAGTCGTTAAAAAACCCATTGATCTGGGCGATACTGCTGTTCCAATCAACTGGAGTGCAAAAATAAGTAATATAAATAATGATAAGCAGATAAAAGGAATTTTATGCTGATTTAATTCCTTTTGAATCAGCACGGGCAGGCGTTTCATGTTTATATTTTCCTTATGGGATCTCTTACCAGTTCAATAAAGATATCTTCAAGCGGCATCTTTTCAACAGACCAGGTTTCGTTTTCATTAAACAATGAATCAAAGATATCCGGATTTTCTGAGTTTCTTACAACCAGGTGTCTTTCTCCGTTCAGTATCCTGTCCTGAATAATCTCAATCCCGGAGGAACCTTCAACTAGAAAAGAGGGCAATTCCGCAAACACATTATCATCAGCAGGATGTTTTAACAGCCGAACGCTGTTTGACAGATCTGATAACGGGCCCTGATAATACATCTTACCCTTTTCGATTATCCCTATACAGTTTGCAGCAGTTTCGACTTCATCTATTAAATGTGATGAAAAGAATATTGTACCTGTTTTATTTTCAGCCTGATCACGGACTATCTCAATGAATTCACGGCGCGCAACAGGATCGAGCCCGGCAGTCGGCTCATCCAGCAA
>JASFHE010000777.1:0-3235 GCA_050123415.1 Desulfobacteraceae bacterium
CTGCCGTTATAAGTAAATCACCTTCGTTTGAGTTAGGTGTTGAAATTGTCAAAGATGTATCATCAGAAGAAGTTTTGGCTTCGGTGAAATCGCAATATCTTAAGACATCGTATAATTGTGCGATTTCTTCCGGCTCAAGCACTCTATTATAGATACGAACATCATCTATTATACCATTGAAGTAGGGATCGCTGGAGTATTGCGATCTGCCAAGCATATTGTCTTTGGTCTTGCCAAGGTTACTTGGTGTATACCTTGCAGAGGTATTTTCTGCAGCAAATTCCCCGTCGAGATATATCGTATGAGAGCTATTAGCTGAATCAATAATAACTACTGTATGATGCCAGCCTGTAGGTAATACATCCGACGTGATTGTCTGGTCCTCATCCATCCAGCTACCAAGCGTGATGGCAAATTGTATATGACCTGATGCTGAGTTGGGACAGAGGTACATATTTTCATATTCATTGGAGCCGAAGTCCCAAATACGCTGCCAGTCATTACCCAGACCTGTCCAGTTTACCCATGATGTGATTGTACAATCGGTCAGCGAATTGATTACATCTCCGATAGGCAAATCCACATAATCGTTATCACCATCGAATTCCAGGGCTCCTCCCAATGTTCCACCTGTCCATTCATTGCCTGACATATTTTCTAAAGTGCCATCGTTGCCGAAAATGCTGCTGTCAACTGCAGTCAAGCCGGAAGTTTCATCCAGTTTCCACCATCCGACTAAAGATGAACTTTCTGATAATGTTCCAGTGCGAAGAAATACCGATGTGTTTAGTGTTAAATCCTGTCCCATCGCAGATGAATTGGGAAACGTAACCTCGAAATTTATACATTTAACTATTGCCGGAGCTGTTACGGGATTCAACGGTGTATCCAAATCACATGCATCATAACAGGTAATTTGAAATTTACTCACCGGGCCTGCCAGCTCTTTAAGTTGTCCAATTGTGCCATAATTAATATATTTTTGAGTTGTTCCAACAACATCGTATTTTTTAAATTCACCGTTATAATCTAAGAAATTAATAAAACCCTCGGTCTCAGCGGGTCCACTAACACCATTTATTTCATAAGCCGATGCAAAAGTGCGTTGCAGATGGTCCATAAGAACTCTGCCATTCTGGAGTATCTCTGCGTTGCCTGCTCTGGAGTTCCAGCTGTTTTGCAGGGCTTTAAGCTGCGGTACCAATACGGCAAAAATCGCGCCTATTATCAGCATGGCGATAGTCATCTCCAGCAGTGTCAATCCTGAGTAGTAACGGATTTTGTAAATTTCTCGCATCATCTGGATACACAACATCTCCGTAAAAAACCTGTACTAATGGTTAATTTCGACAATAGAATAGCCCTTCATTAGGATGAGTTTTATCTGATAAATGAATAAAATTATTAGAGAATAGTCGTCGTCTAAATCGGTGATATAGAAATAATAACAGCATAATTATAGGTCACTATAATTTTTGAAGTGGAAATTAATTTGTTATTCGGATACTTACACCGATAATAATTAATGTGTCCGAATTAATTTAATTTTGCCTTCTCCTGGCAATAAGCGTATCAAGAGTGACGTGAATCTCCTGTGCATCGAGAGCACTGTTATTATCAAGGTCATAGCCGACTTTTACTGTTATTTGTCGAAGGGCCGAACCTGAGCCGCTATCGGTAACTGTGCACAAATAGAGGCCACTGACTTTAGTGTTTGTTTCATTGAACGAGCTGTCATAATTATAAATTGAACGTGCTTTAATATCTTCAAGTTTTGATTTGGCAAATATCAGACTTTGGGCTTTTCTTTCTATAATTTTTTCACTTACCTGGGCGCTTGTGAGAGCTTTTAATATCGGAACCATTGCGATAAGAAGCAGGGCGGAGGCAACAACTACCTCAGTGAAAGTTAGCCCTTTATTTCGATTCGCGGCACGCGGTTTAAAATGGTTATGTATTAATTTTTTGATTTTTAGCTCTCGGCGCATTTTACCATACCTGTTGCTGAGATTATCGTAATTGTATATGATTTACCTTCAGCAGAAATACTGATTTGTGTATCTGAACTCGTTAAATTTCCTAACGGTCCGAAATCGAATTCATCACCTGTGCCGCTTACATTTACCTTCGTGTCAATTGTATAAGTGTCTACAACATTTCCATTCTGAAGATTTACAATTTCATAAGCTGTAGATGGATTGTTCTGAAACCTCAGTGAAAAACCGTTAGTATTAGTGGCGGCGCCGGAAATTGCTAATCCGCGTGTACGGCGAAGGCAAGTGATGATATTTTTAGCCACTGCTTCGGCTTTGTACCTGGAAATGACGGCTTGATTAAACTTTGGTATTGCTATCGCAGAAAATATACCGATAAACAATACAACCAAAATTGCTTCGGTTAGTGTAAAACCTGTTCGTTTGCCGGTTGATGCTAACTTCCTGAATCCGCTCGTTCCGTTATGCATTTTGTCCTCTAATGCAACAGCCTCCTGTTATCAATTTTATGATTAAAGTTAACAACAGGAGGCGGTGAAATTACTAACTTAAATTCTTTGACAAAATCAGTATTATATTAGCTTTCCTGAATTACCGCAGAATCTTCATATTCTTCCAGTGAAATCTTACCAGAAATTCTATCAGATATTTTCTGAGAAAGTTTCGCTACTTCTTCGCGCAGCTTATCTATATCATTCGATGATATATTAATCTGGCGATTATAGTCTTCAACAGCGCGTTTGTGATTATAGCTTAACCAGAAAATAAGTATGAGCGATATTATTAAAGCAGCCATAGCAAAATTTGTCAGCCATTTCTCGAGTACATAGAATGAACCAAACAAACTAATTGATCCTGATTGTTCTGCTTGTATATGTGCTAATAAGATACGGCATAGCACCTGTGATATCAGGTTCACCGTCAACATTTCGCACCTCTGCTTTCTGTTTTAGATTGGTATTTGTATAAACAAATTATCCAACTGATTTTCGACATTCTAATAGAGTTTCGTTTAAATAGTCACTCATTAGTGTGAATGTGCGCTAGCATCAACTCTATTATTGGCAGTTAATGCGTCAGGGTAGGCTACATTGAAAGGACATGTTGGCGCACCATCAGGAAAATAGTTTACGTTTCCTGTCAGGGTCGGCAAGTCCGCAGGGTATCCGCCTGTATTCGCATTGTACAATTCGATTTGTGAGTTCATAAGATCGATATTGGTCGCGCAGGCATTTGCCTTG
>JASFHE010000778.1:0-3230 GCA_050123415.1 Desulfobacteraceae bacterium
CGACAATCATGGAAATCTAATCATGGTTAAATAAGAAACCGGTAGTGCCAAGATAAATTTATACTACAATAACACTCTGATATCATTAGAATGTTTAAAACAAACTGTTCAAAATCAGCTAAGGAGTAGCCCCTATGAAAACAACACAAAAAGTCATTCTATTGATTCTTTGTTTTATGTTTACAGGGTGTGCCCATTATCTGGTAAACACCCAGAAGAAGGACTATGAACCGGATTTTGGGTACCGCTATTTACCAAAAGACCAGACCGTGGATCAGGATAAGATATACGTGGCACTGGCCTTTTCAGGCGGAGGTACCCGGGCGGCAGCGCTTTCCTATGGCGTTATGAAAAAGCTCAGGGAGACGCAGATAAAAAATGGTTCCGAAACATTACTTGACGAAGTGGATGTTATATCATCAGTATCAGGAGGCTCCTTTACCTCAGCCTATTATGGACTGTTTGGGGACGAGATATTCTCCGACTTTAAGAAGAATTTTTTATACCGCGACATCCAGGGAGAACTGGCACATAAATTATTCAATCCGGCAAACTGGTTCAGCCTGATGTCGCCAAACTACAATCGTATTGACCTTGCGATTGATCTTTACAATGAAACCGTTTTTAAAAAGAAAACATACCAGGACCTTATAAATAACGGGAAACACCCTTTTATAGCAATCAACGCAACAAATATGACTACGGGCAGCCAGTTCACGTTCACCCAGCCTGCGTTTGATATCCTGGGCTCAACTATGTCTGATCTACCTGTTGCAAGGGCAGTAGCGTCTTCTTCCGCCTTCCCCTTCCTGCTTTCGCCTATTTCCTATAAAAACTATCCTGCTTCAAAAGGATTTGAATTAAACAAAGACATTACTAACGGATTAAAAGACAAATATAACGGGCCTAACCCAAGGCGTTACATGTGGGCGCTCAACCGGTCTATCTATCATACGGATAAAGAGGACCACCCCTACATGCATTTGATGGACGGTGGCCTGGCAGACAATATTGGGGTTCGTTATTTTTCCGACAACTTCAAACGTTCATCCGGGTTTCTTTCTCAGCGTAAGAGCTCTATAGACGAGCTTGTAATAATTATTTCAAACGCAAAGACCCAGCCGCAGGAAACCCTTGATAAAAAGGAATCGCCACCCGACCTTATTGATGTTGCCTTTAAAACCTCCACTGTCAGCATGGATAATTACAGTTTTGAAAGTATTCAACTGGTTAGTGATTTACTTGAGGAAAGCGAGCTTAATGCCCGGATCATATTGCAGTGCCAGGATATATTAGACGCACATTGCGACTCCGGATATAAACTGCCCAAAATGGGTCATAATTTTAAGGTGACTGTTATTGAGGTGAATTTTTTAAATATTAAGGACCCGGTACAACGCCAAAGATTACTGAATATGCCGACCTCTTTTAAATTAACAGAAGCGCAGGTTGATGAACTGATTGATGCAGGCGGTGAGTTGCTTGAACAGTCAAAGGCATTCAATGAATTGGTTGAAAGAATCAGGTAAATCCATACCAGGGAGACTGCATGAATTTTTTTTCTCAAAAATATTACGGATATTTATTTTGGCTGTTAACCGTGTGCCTTTTAATTTCCGGATGTTTCTCTAAAAAGGAATTCAGGTTTACATTTAACCGGAAGGACGGGGAAACCTATATTCAGAGATTATCCATAAGCAGGGAAAGGCACACGGGGCCGACCAATATCCAAATGGAGGATATTCTTTCCGTAACAAGGGTTACATGTAAAAAAACCGAAGACGGATGGGACATCAATTCCCGGCCTGTAAGCAGGGTAATGATGAAAAACGGAAAGGAGGTTAAAAATCCGTTACTTGCCCTGCTGTCTGAATTTGTTATTACATACAAACTCAACAGGGATGGCGACCTGGAGGATATTATCGGATATGAAAAAATGGCGGAAACGTTTAAATCCAGGTATCCGGATAAACTGGTTGAAGGACTTCCATCACTGATTGATATTGATGCCATCAAACGGAGAGAATTTTCCGAATGGAACGGAAGGATTGGGAATTTCCTTAACAGGGAATTCTCTATCGGGGAAGTATGGGAGTCCGAGACACCTTTTACCCTGCCAAACGGAGTTGAGCTGACCTACAGGGTAAAAACCCGTTTTAAAGAGCAGGTCCAGCATAAAAATATCAGGTACATACTAATAGAACAGACATATGACAGCACAGGAGAAGGGATTGCGGATCTGATGAATGATGTTGCCGAATCCGTGTCAGCAGAAACCGATAAAAAACAGGATGTTATGCCCAGAGTCAGATCTAAGGGTTCTTCAATAAAAGGAAAGGTAACCAGGATTATTGATCCGTCCACAATGAATATATACAAAGAAGATATTGAAAGGACAATTATTATGGAAATGGACCTTCCGGGGGCAGGGCATATTCCCGTGAAAATGATTGAAACCCGCTCTTATGAATATGAATATTGAGCTTAAAGTAGGGATTTCAAAAAAAGCGGTTCTGTGATATAAAGAAAATTCTGAAGAAAAAAATAATAGAACGCACTGTCCCTGAATCTGGATGAGCCCATGCATCTCTTATGAAAAATTCTTTTTCCGCGGAGCAATACTTTGGCGAAATCATCAAAAAGCAAATCTCAAAAAGTTCTACTTGAAGGCATCGACGCACTGTGCTGTATCTTCTGGGGGCCCGACCCGGACCAGTGCAGGACACTCCTTGACGGGGATTTTACGGCAGTTTTTAAGAATGTCGAAAAGGAACTCGGCAAGATTATCCATGAGAGCCTTAGCAAGTTTAACGCAATCATAAAAGAGCATGATGATCCTGAAGATCTTTTCCTGGCATTAAATGAAGAGTATGTAAGGTTATTTATCAGCAATTTGAATGGCATTACAGCACCTCTGTTTGAATCATGTTATGAGTATGAAAATGCTCCTCTCATGGGACCTGCTGCCATGAGAATGAAAGAGCTTCTTGATTCCGCCGGGCTTGATATATCGGATGATTTCAATGAACCGCCTGATCATCTCTGTATAGAGCTGGAATTACTGTATTATATCCTTGAAAAGGCGTGGAAGACCAAGAGCAAAAAAAATGCCCGGTTAAAAGAAGTTGAATCCCTGGTTTCGGAAGTAATGCTGCCATGGATAGAGACTTTTTATAACAGGCTGGATACTGAATACCCTGACTGCTTTTATACTCTTTCGGCCGGTATGC
>JASFHE010000779.1:0-3229 GCA_050123415.1 Desulfobacteraceae bacterium
TAAGCTTTTTTATTGATCCGGACCCTGTACAGATAGAAACCGCACATAAGGTCGGAGGGGATATTGTTGAGATCCACACCGGACATTATTCCGAAGCGCGGAATGACTCTGAAGCTGAGGAACGTTTTAAGAGAATTGTAAAGGCGGTTGAAGCTTCCAGTGATCTTGAACTGGGTATAAGCGCAGGTCACGGTCTTAACTACATAAATATAAAGAGATTCAGTGTACTGCCCCAGATAGATGAATACAGTATCGGGCATGTAATTGTGGCAAAGGCGATTTATGTAGGTTTTGAAAGGGCGGTCAGGGAAATGATTGAGCTGGTGAAGGATTTCTGATGATTTACGGAACCGGTATTGATATTATTAAAATCGACAGAATAGAAAAAGTAATCAAAAAATGGGGTGACAGGTTTATTGATCGTGTCTTTACTCCGGCTGAAAAGGCATTTTGTTTCAAGAGGGTGAGACCATATCCGGCCTTTGCTCTGCGCTTTGCCGCAAAGGAGGCTTTTTCAAAGGCACTGGGTACAGGCATGAGAAAAGGAGTATTCTGGAGAGACATAGAGGTTTTTCATTTTAAAAGCGGAAAACCGGGTTTGAATGTATATGGTACATCTCTCTCCCTTTGTGAAAAAGAAGAAATAAAGTTTTTTCATGTAAGCCTTTCGGATGAAGAAGAGTACGGTATAGCAATGGTTATCCTGGAGAAATAGAGATGAGACTTGTAACGGCTTCTGAAATGCGTGAAATGGACAGTATGACTATAAATGAGGCAGGCATCCCTGGTGTGGTCCTCATGGAAAACGCTGCAAGGAGTGCAACCAGGGTATTCCTGGATCATTTCAATCCGTCTGAAGGATCATCTATTGTTATTATCTGCGGAAAAGGAAATAACGGCGGAGACGGCTATGTCATGGCCAGGCACCTTCATGAAAAAGGGATGATTGTTACTGTCGGGATAACTGGTGAAAAGTCCGCAATTTCTGGTGATGCCCTTGTCAACCTTAAGATAATCGAAAAACTTGGTCTTGAAATAACCGAAATAACAGACGATGAGGCATTGCAGGCCTTGCAGGATAAACTGATTGAATGCAGTTATATAATTGATGGACTACTCGGAACAGGGCTCAACTCATCTGTACGGGGTATATATAAAAAGGTAATTGAAATTGTGAACCTTTCCGGAAAACCGGTAATGTCCATAGATATACCGTCCGGTCTCAATGCCGATACCGGACAGATAATGGGAGTATCTGTAAGGGCCGATCTGACCGTTACCTTTGGTTTTCCAAAGCCAGGGCAACTGGTATATCCAGGTGCTGAAGTCGTTGGGAGGCTTGTAAATATAGATATCGGCATTCCTGGCTTGATCAGCAACAGATTTGAATCCAGCCACAGGCTTATCGGGCCGGAAGATTTTATTTCGGATATCTGCATAGATAAAAGAGACGTCCACAAGGGTACGAGAGGGCATCTACTGATTTTAGCAGGCTCTACAGGAAAGACCGGTGCCGCGACCCTTACCGCAATGGGGGCATTGAGGGCCGGCGCAGGCCTTGTTACTGTTGGTGTCCCGGAAAGTCTGAACCCGATTATGGAATGCAAACTGACCGAGGCAATGACAGTACCCCTTGCAGAAACAGAAGAGGGAACTTTATCTTTAAAGGCCGAGGACGATATCTTCATGCTGTTATCCGGAAAGACAGCTCTTGCCATTGGGCCGGGATTGTCCACAAATCCGGAGACCGTCAAGCTTGTATGTAAAATAATAAAAAAGTGCGAGCTGCCAGTGGTTATTGATGCGGATGCACTTAACGCACTTTCAATGACTCCCGGAAGCCTTGAATTCCTGGACGAAAAGAAGATACTGACACCCCACCCGGGAGAGATGGGAAGGCTTACAGGACTGGAAACCAGGGAAATCCAGGCGAACCGCCTGAAAATCTCCCGTGAATTTACACAAAAGTGGCACAGTCATCTTGTTTTAAAAGGGGCAGGAACAATAGTAGCAGATCCCAAAGGAGTTCTGCACATCAATCCGACCGGCAATCCGGCCCTGGCAACAGGCGGGACAGGAGATGTCCTGACCGGTATTATCTCAGGTCTGCTTGCAAGGGGACTTTCGGAGATAAAGGCCTCTACTGCAGGTGTATATCTTCATGGTCTTGCAGCGGATTATTTTACCGAACAAAATGGCGAATCAGGCCTTATTGCGACTGATCTTTTAGATATAATCCCCTTTTTAATAGATTCCCTTAACCGGGGAGAATACCCTTTGGAACATACCGGTCTGCTTACTGACCTCAAACAATCTATATAATTATGGTATCCCGGTTGTATAATAAGGCCATTATCTTGCTGAGTCACAGTGTCAGGTAGTCTTAAAGAATCCAAAAGCTGTGTTTGATGCCTTACATACAGCTTAAAAAAACAGGCTGCCATCTTCGCCGAGGCTTCCGCCTTCGTTTCCATAACTATGGCGTGATAAAATGCCGGGTCAGGGAAACGGTTCATCTTGTTAGATGTTGTTTCACAGCCCGTGCTCGCATCCCGGTTTATCGGGGCTTTGCAGATTTATTGACATATTAATGCCAGATAATCTATTATATAGGTCATTAGTAAAGGAGTTTAAAATGACAGAAAAGCATAAAATAATCCTCAATATTCCTGACAATATATATGCAGGAATTATGGCATTCAGCAAAAACAACAAGATCTCTGATTCAGGTGAAGCCATTATGGAACTGGTAAAACATGCTCTAACACTTCCCCCGTATTTTAAGAATTTTGATTGGGAAATGGCAGAAAAAGAGGCTGATGAGGAAATTAATTCAGGTAATGTTATGGAATTTTCAGGTGTGGATGACTTCCTTAACGAGCTGAACTCGTGAAAATTCTTCGATCCAATTTTTATAATATACATGAAGACCATTATCTTTTTCGACGTATAGGACCTCATGACGATGTTTTAAAAAATCCGTGATTTATAACTGTCACTGTCATTCAACGATTTGTCGAAGATCCCGACGTTGTTTTCTAGAACTGGGGAGTCCAGACACAGAGCGTCATTCCCCGACTTGATCGGGGAATCCAGTCGTTTTTATATATTTTTTCTTGCTAATAGTGGTAAAAGAGCTAAACGGAGATTTGATCCCTTTTGTCGGGGCGTCGTCTCTAAACGAAGCAGGAAATCTTGAATATTGAATCCATTTTCCTGTCATTTCGAC
>JASFHE010000780.1:0-3211 GCA_050123415.1 Desulfobacteraceae bacterium
TCTTTATTTTAAAAGTTTTTTACTAAAAGCTGAACGCTGAGTGCTGACAGCTACCGAACAAAAACTTTTGTTCTTGGATGGGCACTAACTGATAAATACTTCTCTTTCATCCCTAATATGACCCATCAGGATGGGAGTAAATTCTTGGAGGAATATGGGAAGCAGAAGGATGATAATACTTTGTCAATGATCTGAAAAATATAGATGCTGAAAAATATTATATCATTGTGGCTGGTTCTTTTCCTTTGCTCTTAAAATCACCATTTATTTAAATTTTTTACCAAAAGGGATTCCTAATTTTCTCATCTTTGTTCTGAGTGTGGAAGGGTTCAGGTTAAGAAGTTTCGCAGCGCCATTTTCTCCTTCTATCCGCCCATTGGTTTGTTCTAATGCGCGGGTAATAATCTTAGTGACAGCCATATTGAAATCCAGAGCATCGGTGTCCACGGATGAAAAGATGGTATCTTTAGAACTATCTTGTATATCTATGTTATCAAAGGACAGTGATTCACCATCGCTTAAAATGAGGGCACGTTCCACAACGTTCTGCAATTCCCTTACATTTCCAGGCCATGAATAATCCATTAGTGTTTGTATGGCCCCTGATGCTATTAAGGGAATATCTACCTTTCCCATTTCCTGAGCTTTCTTTTTTATGAAATGATGAACTAAAATTGGAATATCTGTAAGCCGTTCTCTTAAGGGAGGGATTGTTATAGGAAATACACATAAACGAAAATACAGATCTTGCCGAAATTTTCCTTCGGTTATCAGTTTTTCAATGTTACTATGGGTTGCCGCGATTATACGAATATCCACATTGATAGTCTCTGTTCCGCCAACCCGCTCCAGCTCCTTTTCCTGTAGAATTCTAAGTAGACGTACCTGGGCACCCAGTGGCAATTCTCCTATTTCATCGAGAAATATTGTGCCTCCGTTCGCCCTTTCAAATCGTCCTCTTTTCTGACCGAATGCTCCTGTGAAAGCTCCTTTCTCATGTCCGAAAAGTTCACTGTCCATCAAAGATTCAGGAATTGCACCGCAATTCACTTTGATGAATGGCCCATCACGGCGAGGAGATAAATTGTGAATGGCCGTAGCCATGACTTCTTTTCCAGTTCCCGTTTCCCCCAGAAGAAGAACGGGACTTATTAATGGTGCCACCTGAATCGCCATTTTCATCACTTGCTGAAGACCATACTGAGTACCGATAATTTCATTATTAAGGTTCTGCATAAGTTCACTTTGCAGATAACGATTGTCATCCATTAAAATATCTTTAAGTCTCAATAACTCGCGATAGCGTAGATAATTGCTCATTGCAATGGCCATAGGTTCATTGAGTAGGGAAAGTAGATTTATATGTTCTTCTGTATATCTTTCACCCATATGATTTCCAATAAGAATACTGCAGAAAAGATTCCATTTTGGGACTGGAGAAAAGGCTATGAAGCTGACATTCGGATCACTGGAAATTATACTTAGGGATTCCATAATTAAAGGATCACTCGACCGGTCAAAAGCTAGAACATTAGCTTTTTCATTAGGATTTTTTTGATATTCCTCTATTATATTTCTGGCAGCTTCAGGCAACAATAGCTTAAGAGATGTAAGCTGTCCGCCCTTGAGGTCAGCTTTCGCAAGACTTTCACCAATACCGGTATCGCGATTATATATATTTAAAAAGATCATGTCAGCGGGAATATACTTTCGAATGTAAAGTAAGCTTTTCCACAAGGCTCTTTCTATTTCCAGGCTTCCACATATCAGCAGCGTTGCCTCTCTGAAGAATATATTTTCATCGATCATGGCAGACTCCTTGTTGTCCGGGCACCGTTTTATTGCACAGGCAGCCGTTTAATAAAATAGTTATTTCCATTTAATAAAACGGTTATTAGTACATAAATAGCCAACTGTCTAATATTATTATAAAAATATTTTTGGCATAACTCATGCTTTATATAACCATGAAAACAGGAGCGGTAGCTTACTTATGGAGCAATTAGAAATAATTATTACGAGAATTCCGAGAATCCCTAAAAAGGAGAATTATCAGAGCCTTTTAGAGGTAGTAAAATTTATCGAAGAAATTCAGGAAACAAATAATCAAATTGGATTTTATACAAATATGGATGCTCCTGATGATTTTGCATTTATTGCTGTGTTGCCATTAGATCATTCTGAGAATCAAAAAAGCGATCTGGGGTTATTTCTGGCTGATGCTATGAAAAATTTTGGACTTGTCAGTTATTCCTGCTGGACCGCTACCACTTTAGAAAAGGTTTCTAAATTATTGGAAGAGTAATAATGGCAAACTTTTTAATACATAATTAACGATCACGCTACACTTGATTTTAATGCTTTATAGGGATGTGGATGTGTCAAATATGATTTACAGGAGTGTTGCGAATAAAAGAAACTTAATGTGGCCTGAAAAATTTTCTAAAATTGAAGCAGGGCACACACTAAAACTCTTTTATTTTTTCAGTGCTTATCATGAAATAGAAAAAAATTACACGACAGTCATAGAATCACTATTCGACAAATAGAGATGCTTGAAGCATTATTTCATTTTCAAAATAGTCAACTGACACCAACACAGATAGCATCGTTCATCCATCTTTCTAAAAGCAGCATTACCGCCTGTATCGATTCTCTTGAACACAAAGGATATGTAGTAAGGGATTTCCATGTAGAGGATCGTAGAAAGGTCGTTGTGTCACTTACGCAGAAAGGAAAACTATTCTGTGAACAGATGCTGCCTCTTATCTATGAGCATATAGAAGAGACGTGGAAAATATAAGTGTCGATTTTATATGTAATAAATAAAAAAAGTTTTACGAAATTAACGTTACTAATAAAACAGTAGAGGAGGAAATGACTCAAATTGATACCTTTAAGCATTCATTTAAAAAGAATATTTTATCAGCTTCTAACTTCGCTGATTCTTCTAATACTGCTGGCAGGTTGTTCATCAAATTTGATGAATATGCGGAAAGAACAAACAGTCCAATTTAATCAAGAAATTACCCGGAAAAGCAAACAGATATTATCTCAGGATAAAATCTACGATCTCAACACATGTATTAAGATCGCTCTTGAAAATAATCTTGAAGTAAAAATCGTAGAAATAGATAGCCGTCTGGCCAAGTTGGATAAAAAAATCGCATTCAGTTATTTCCTGCCCCAGGTGGATGTGCAGGCAACACGG
>JASFHE010000781.1:0-3205 GCA_050123415.1 Desulfobacteraceae bacterium
GGATTGTAAGGTACATTTTTAGTCACCATAGTCCAAATAACTGTTGCGAGTTTTCTTGCAGTTGCACTTACTGCAGCCTGCCTCCCTTTTCTGTATGCTATGCGATTAAAAAAATCTGACATATGGGTATCCTCGAGATTCCCAATTGCATTTGCTGAATGTCGGAGTGCTATTTTTAGTCTACCACTTCCTTTTGGTATTCTATTACTTAGTACTTTTCCTCCAGATATCTTATTATTGGGAGCCAGTCTTAGCCAGGAACAAAACTCCTTTGCTGATTTAAACTTCTTAAAACCATCAATTCCAACTTCACTCATGATTGCCATTACTGTTGCATGACAAACTCCTTCAATGGCCATCAAATCAACTCCACCAAAATATTGAAAAGCAATTTGATTGAAGTTTTTAATATCAACAGCATTTTTATTAATCCTTTTGTATGGTTTTTCAGTTGTTTTCAGCTTCTGCTTATCTGGACTCTTGCTGATTTCTTGTTTTATTAGTTTTTCAATCTCTTTATCGCACGACTTAATTTTCTTTTGAAAATAATTGTAGCTGTCAAACTCCTGCCTTAACCCAAACAGGTAATCTTCCCTGCTGTTCCCATGCAGAGCCTTTGCAATTTCCTCTTTGGGCTTCCTGCAATTATAATGGCGATGCTCGGCTAATGAATATGGGTCTAAATTGCCATTACAGATATCAGCTATAATTTTAAGCCCGGTAAGTCCACAAATATCATTTACAACAACATCTAACCGGAAATTCAAAAGCTTTAGATATTTTGCCATTTTGTGTGATGCACTTGATGCCAAATCAATCCAATTTGCTCTCTGGCGGCAATATGTGCGAAGTATCTCAGTTGTTTCATCTGGCAAAAAGCTGCCTGACAGCAAACCTAATGAATGAAGCTTCTGTATCCAGCGGCTATCTTTCACATCTGTCTTTTTCCCTTTGGCATGCTTCGTAAACTTCCCATTGCACAATATAACTTCAATGCCATGCTTTTGAAGCTCAACATACAGATTCTGCCAATAATCTCCTGTTGATTCCATTGCAACTGTTGTAATTTCATATGAAAGAAGCCACTTGCACAGTTCTGCTAAATCTTCCGCATACACACCAAATTCTCTCACATCTTCCAGTGATTGCCCCACTGCTGCAAAATGGGACCTGCTTCCAACATCAATCCCTGCTGCATTGTGGTTCACAATCTCCATTTCAATTTTCTTTTTCCTTGCCATAATTTCTTTTTATTAGTAAAAATGACTCTAAGGAAATGTATCTTTGAATCGAGAAATATTCTGAACGGGGTTGTCAAACCGACACCACCACTGGATTTATCAACAGGCCCTTGAAATGCAACTTCAGGGGCTTTTTACATTTCAACCAGAATTACGCACGGGCTTTAAAAGCACCATTTAAACAGCCGGCCATGCAAAGAGTCGCGCAAAAGTAGCACAACTTTTTGTTCAAGAAAGTCCTTTCGTTAGCAAGAGGATTTAATCTGAGCTGGAGGAATAGATAACTTAATTTCATATCTATTCTGGAGGTTCATATGTGGGGAATTGTGCCTAACAGTATAGTGTTGTATAAAATGTTTTCCTGAATATACCCAAGGGCGCTAACAAAAGAAAGTGTCGAGTGATAAACAGGGAAATCATCGAATAAAAATAGGTGAAATTTTTTTATACAACGAGTTGGACGATGCCGGAATATCTATGGGCATTCTATTGATGTAATACATTGGTTCCGGGGTATTTAAAAATAACAGATTTGCTTGTTTTGTGTTTTTGATCGGTAACATCAAGATTAAAGGTACTATTTAATTTGTTTCCAGACATAGTAATCCCTGCCATTTTTATAGCTACCCATTCAAAATTTTAGTTCCAAAGAACGTCAACAGGGAGGCCTTATGAAGGCTTTTCCTTCCGGAGAATAAATCCGGTATTTGTCATCCTTCCAGTTTTACATACCGGACAACGCGTCACGTCTTTTTTTGTTACAATCTCCAATACTTCCATAGCATTTAATCCTTCCAAAACCGACAAATATGTTTGCTGGCCTATCAGCTGAAAAACAATCTCTTTTTTTGTACGGCTATTGACAGAGGCCAGGAATCCTATATATCTTATCTTATAAAATCCGTCAGGAAGAATATGGTGTAAAAATCTCGATATAAAGTCTTCCGCCTTTAGTTCCATATATTTTTGTCTCATAGCTTTTCTGTAGTCCTTCCAGCGAATAGTCACCTTGCCTTTCTCAATCTTAACAATCCTGTATTGCAATTGTTTAACATATTGGCACTTGGGACAATGTCGGTTCCTGCAGGAATTATAAGCTGTATTACTCATCACAAACCTGCATATGACCTCCCATATGAAGGGTACGACAACATCTTATCGCTTCATATGCCTTCTGCTGACTTGGACATAAATGATGGGGTTTTAAGTATTCATCTCCATATTGGTTAAATATATCCGCAACCTCTAAGGGATATTTCTTGTTTATTACACTCATGCCTGTACAGTTTTATGATGATCAAAAGGGCTCTGTATATTATCATAATCTGTCTTGGCAAGGTGGAGATATACCATTGTAGAACGCATTGAAGTATGCCCAAGCAGCTTTTGTATTACCTTTAAGTTTACCCCTTGTTCCAAAAGATGCGTGGCAAATGCATGTCGGAGACTGTGAATATAGATATGTTTTGTGATGCCTGCTCTTTTCGTGGCATTCCTGACTACTTTCTCTACAGATGATGCCGAATACGGAATCCCTCGTTTATGGCCTTCAAACAGGTATGTCAAGGGAAAATAATCCCGGAAATATCCCCTGAGTAGCGTTAAGGTGTTTTGGGCCAGGAGCCCCTGGATTTATCCCCTTTCCCTTGATGTACCCGGATTAGCTTCCTCTTGGAATCTATATCTTTGAGCTTCAGGTTTAAAAGCTCTTCCCGTCTTACCCCCACCGCAATCATCGCTTTGTGCTTCTTGTTCTCGGTCAGACTAATCATCCTTTGCACTTCTTCCGCTGATAGTATGTCTGGCATATACCGGCTTGTTCTGGGGCTTTTGATCTTTATCTCTTCCCATTTCTTGCCTAACACATCCTGATGCAATATTCGTAAGGCACTAATTGTCTGGTTAATGGTGGATGTGGAATATCCTTTCTCCTGTTTACAATATTGAAGTTATTCTTTTACCTG
>JASFHE010000782.1:0-3202 GCA_050123415.1 Desulfobacteraceae bacterium
ACTTACCCCTCCCGATCCTACAACTCAGTGTATGATGGCAGTGCCTGTAATTGTTTTGTATGAGCTCGGGATTATTGTAGCGCGATTTGCCAGGCCGGCAAAAAAGGAAGATGAAGACGATGAAGAAGAAGATTAACTGCTGAACCTGTTGCCTGATGTTTTTTTAAAAGACACCAGGCAATAATCTCTACTGCAGGACATGAAGTCTTCTGCCATGGACTGTAAGCAGTATGGGGGATTTTTCAACCTCTCCCTGATCATCAAATGATATACGTCCTGTTACGCCTTCGTACATATCATATCCAAACAGGGCCTGCTGAAAATCGGAACGGGTCAATATATCTTTTTCCGTCATCAGTTTTTTTATCATTTTTATGGTATCAAATCCTGTTGCAGCAATAAACTCCGGATATTTTCCATAGGCATCCCTGTAGAGACGGACAAATTCCCTGACATTTTCCGAATCACTCTCTGCATAAAAGCCAACAGGGAACATTGCTCCCTGCAGATAATCGGACGTCGTACCGATTAAATCAAAATCATTCGACAGCCACCCGCTGGTTCCAAGAAATGGTACATTAAATATTCCATTAAAAGGGAACTGAGGAGCAATCAATGCGATATTCGGGCTGTCATCAGGAATAAATACCGCGTCAAAATCCACTATCGGATCAGTCATTGCCTCTTCTTCTATTGTTGCCTCATCCGGTTGTTCGGCATCAGGATCTTCAGAGTCAGGGTCTTCACCCGGTTGAGATTCAACAGCTTCAGCATCAGAAAACATCATGTACCCGTCTCCGGCCTCTTCGGTTTTATCCGGGGCAGCACTGATTTCCGGAAGATCTGCAGTTTCGTCTCCAGGCATCCCCGTGGTTCCTTCCGAAGACAGGACATCAGAGTTTTCAGGATCAGCCGGCTGTTCTCCGAAGATCTTAATCATTTTTTTTGCCTTCAGCATCTCGAATACTGACTCGGGTCTGGGATAATAGAGCCCGATCATTTTTTTAATGCCTTCGGAAAAATCCGTATCTCCTTCTTTATAGGATTCAACCGCGGTTATCTCTCCTCCCAGCTCCTCAACCTTGTCCCAGAAGAGATTCATAAGGTTATTACCGAAGCGTGTTTCCGAATAAAAAATCCCGAACCGCGACATACCCATTTCATTGACCGCTTTACTGACAAGGACATCCATTTCCTTTGAAGGGGTCAGAAAGTTTCGAAACACCATATCCCCTTCTTCTGTTATGTTCTGCTTTTGAGTAAATGTTATTATGGGTACGCCGTATTCCTGGGCCCTTTTCGCTGCCTCCGCAGATGCCGAGCTCGCAAGGGGACCAATAATAGCAATAACCTTTTCCTTTAAAATAAGGTCATCCATCGCGGTAATGGTATCTTCCGGCGATCCGTTTGTATTCCTTATTATCAGTTCAAGAGTAACATCAGTATCGGAAGAGTTAAATATGTCCATTCCAAGCTGTATACCGTTCAGCAGTTCCTCCCCGAATAATGAAAAGGGCCCCTGCAGCGGGAGAAGACAGCCTATATACCTTCTGTTTATATCGCTGGTTTCATCGATTGCTTTATTTATCCGTGTCAGAAACTCACGGCCTTTGGTTAAAAACTGTGATTGTTCCATCTCTGAAGCTGATTGAACCGCCAGCTTTGTAAACCTTCTTGCTTCGAGATAAGACCCGTTCTCAAAGGCCAGTTCAGCCTCCCTCAGGTATATGGAGGGAAGAAAAAGGTCTATACTGTCAAGCTGCTTTATTTTTTCCAGTTCTTCTTTATCGCTCTGACTTATTACATCGGAAATACTGCCAGATATCATATCCTGAATATGCACGGGCACATCTGCGGCCTTTGCCGTCTTTAGAGATACGGTCATCCAGAAGCAGGCATCATACATATGCCCGGATGCCCTGCCGGCATCTCCTGCCAGTTTCTGAATCCTGTATTGCTCGGGGCTCTCAGGATAATCCTTCATCCACTCCGTCGACAGATCGATCGATTTTTTATAATCCCCGGTATAGTAGTAACAAAAGGCCTGATAGTATTTGATCATTTGAATTTCAGGATGATCAGGGGCCGTCCTTAAAATGCCGTTAAAGGTTTTAAGCGCTATATCATACCTTCCCGCTTCATAATCGGCTACCGCCCCGGAATATCCGGTCAGGACCCTTTCAGGCTGCATCATACGGCCGCCCTGGCAGGATAAAATAAGAAAGGCCATTCCCACCACGAGGGTGAAAACAGCCTTTTTTATAAAAGGATTTTTATAATCCACTAGTTTTTATCCTTGTCCACTTCCTCAAAATCAGCATCAACAACATCTTCATCCTGTGACTGACCGGATGCTCCGCCGTCTCCGGCATCCGCACCAGCCTGTGCCTGCTGCTCGGCGTTTGCCTTTGCATACATTGCTTCGGCTATTTTATGGGACGCCTGGGTAAGTTCTTCTGTAAGACGCTTGATTTCATCTACATTGTCCCCTTCCATTGCCTTTTTAAGATCTTCAATGGATTTTTCGATTGCAGCCTTTGATGTTGCATCAAGGTCCGGGGCATCTTCCTTTAAGGATTTTTCAGTTGTGTAGATCATGCTGTCTGCCATGTTTCTGGCGTCAACAAGCTCTCTCTTTTTCTTGTCCTCATCCGCATGCATCTCAGCATCTTTTACGAGCTGATCTATTTCATCATCGGAAAGGCCGCTCGATGCGGTTATCTTGATCGACTGTTCTTTTCCTGTCCCCATATCCTTTGCGGAGACACTTACAATACCGTTCGCGTCAATATCAAAGGTGACCTCAATCTGGGGCATACCCCTTGGTGCCGGCGGAATACCAACAAGCTGGAACCTGCCAAGGGTTTTGTTATTTGCAGCCATTTCCCTTTCGCCCTGGAGCACATGGATCTCAACCGCAGGCTGGTTGTCTGCTGCGGTGGAGAATACCTGGCTCTTTTTGGTCGGTATTGTTGTATTCTTTTCTATCAGTTTTGTGAAAACACCTCCAAGGGTTTCAATACCCAGAGACAACGGCGTTACATCAAGAAGAAGAACGTCTTTTACATCACCCTTTAAAACACCGCCCTGGATCGCAGCGCCGATTGCCACAACTTCATCCGGGTTTACTCCCTTGTTCGGATCTTTTCCGAATATCTCCTTAACTTTTTCCTGTACCTTGGGCATCCTTGTCATACCGCCG
>JASFHE010000783.1:0-3199 GCA_050123415.1 Desulfobacteraceae bacterium
TTCCGGCTTTAGGGTATACCTGGTTGAAAAGGCCCCCGCCATTGGCGGACACATGGCGCAGCTTGACAAGACCTTTCCTACCAATGACTGCTCCATGTGAATACTCTCACCTAAACTGGTCGAGGTAGGCCGGCACCCCAGCATAGAGGTCTTAACATATACCCAAGTAATGAGCGTTGACGGTGAGGCAGGAGACTTCAGAGTGGTCCTGCAAAGACGGCCGAGATATATAATTGAAGATAAATGTACAGGATGCACAACCTGCGTTGAATACTGCCCTGTAGAATATCCTGACAGGTTTAATCAGGATATATCAGACAACAAGGCCGTTCATATCTATTTTTCGCAGGCTATCCCGCTTGTCGCATATATTGATCAGAGTTGCCTGTATTTAAAGGAAAAGAAATGTCGTATATGTGAAAATGTCTGCCAGAATAATGCGATTGATTTTAATCAGACGGCTAAAAATCTTTCAGTAAATGTAGGTGCTATTATTCTGGCACCTGGTTTTGAATCCTTTGATCCTTCTGTTAAAAAGGAATATCATTATGGTGATTTTATTAATGTAGTAACCAGCATGGATTATGAACGTCTTTTATGTACCACCGGACCATATGAAGGCGAAATCCTGCGTGCATCGGATAAAAAACATCCAAAAAAAATAGCATGGATTCAATGCGTTGGCTCCAGGAGTGTCACGCCGGGAGAAAACAGCTACTGCTCAGGCGTATGCTGCACCTATACCCAGAAACAGGTAATTCTTACAAAAGACCATGATGAAGATACAGAATGCACTGTATTTCATAATGACATACGCTCTTTTGACAAGGATTTTGAAAAATATTTTCACCGGGCAGAACAGCTTTCGGGAATAAGGTTTATCAGAAGTTATCCATCAATCGTGAAAGAAGATAAGGAAACTAAAAATGTTTTTATAAGGTACGCCATTGCGGATAAGGGTGTAATAGAAGAAGAGTTCGATATGGTTGTGCTGTCTGTTGGCCTTAACCCGCCTGTTGACAATAATAACCTGGCTGATAAATTCAATATTGAGCTCAATTCATATGGTTTTTCTGACACAGCCTCCGGCAGCCCATTGGAGTCGACCACGCCTGGAATTTTTATAAGCGGAGCGTTTCAGGGGCCAATGAGTATATCCGAATCCGTATATACAGCAAGCGGGGCGGCCTCAAAGAGCGGTGAACTGCTTGATCGAAGAAGAGACAGATTGACAACCGAAAGGATATATCCGCCTGAAAGGGATGTAGCAAAAGAGGGACCCAGAATAGGTGTTTTTGTGTGCCACTGCGGGGCCAATATCGGGCGGATAGTTGATGTGCCGTCCACAGTGGAATATGCCCGCACACTGCCAAATGTTGTTTATGCCTGCGAACAGCTTTTTTCGTGTGCTACCAATTCTGCCCGGGAAATTACAGACATGATAAAGGAAAAAGGACTGAACAGGGTTGTTGTGGCAGCATGTTCTCCCAGAACCCTGGAACCTCTTTTCAGGGATACCCTGAGAGAAGGTGGCCTTAACCAGTACTATTTTGATATGGCAAATATCCGCGAGCATTGCTCCTGGGTCCACGCAAAGGAACCTGAAGAAGCAACAAAAAAGGCAAAGGATATAACAAGACTATCAGTGGCAAGGGCACGCAATCTTGAGCCCTTGCGTGAAATTGATCTTCCTGTAAATGATGCTGCTCTTGTAGTGGGTGGAGGTATAGCGGGTATGTCATGCGCCCTGTCATTTGCAGAACAGGGGCACCATGCTCATCTTGTTGAAAAGAAAACAGACCTTGGAGGAATGGCAGGAAATATCAATCACACACTGGAAGGACTGGATGTCCGGGTAATGCTGAGTGACCTTATCAAAAAGGTTTATCACCATCCCCTTGTCCATGTGTATACCAGCGCCGATATCATTGACACCACAGGTTATATTGGCAATTTCAAGACCGGTATAAGGTCTGAAAGGGGCCAAACCGATATCAGACATGGGGTGACAATTATTGCCACAGGTACGGATGTATATGAACCAAAGGAATATTTTTACGGCAAAAATGACAGAGTAGTCACTCAGCTTCAACTTGAAAAGATGCTTTACTCAAATGATGACAGGGTTTTAAAAGCAAATACCATCGTGATGATCCAGTGTGTCGGCTGCAGAAACGACAAAAGAGAATATTGCAGCAGGGTATGCTGCGGCGAGTCCGTAAAGAACGCCTTAAAACTTAAAGAGTTAAATCCTCAAGCAGAGATATACATCCTTTTCAGAGATATGAGGACATACGGATTTAAGGAGGATTTCTACCGAAAGGCCTCTGAAAGAGACATAAAATTTATCAGATGGGACCAGGAAAACAAACCTGTTGTTGATGAAGACCAGGATTTATTAAGGGTGATTGTCAGGGACACTATCCTGGACAGTGAACTAGTAATAAACTCCGACCTCATCACCCTTGCAGCCGCAATTATTCCTCCTGCAGGCAACAAAAAAATATCCCGGATGTTTAAGGTCCCTCTTGATGATAATAATTTTTTCAGGGAAGCCCATGTAAAACTTCGACCGGTCGAATTCGGGACAGAAGGTGTTTTTCTGTGCGGAATGGCTCATTACCCTAAATATATCCCCGAGACTATCAATCAGGCCTTAGGGGCCGCAGGCAGGGCTTTAACGATTCTTTCACATGAAAAGGTCACTGCATCCGGGTCTGTGTGCGAGGTAAATAAAAAGAAATGCATAGGATGCGGTGCATGTATTGATGTATGTGCTTACGGGGCAATCAATTTTGTTAAAGTTAAGGGTACACAAAAGGCATTTGTTAACCCTGTTATATGCAAAGGAGACGGATTGTGTAATGTTAAATGTCCGACAGGTGCAATTGAGCTGAAGCATTTTACTAATGAGGAAATATTAAGTCAGGTTGAGGCAGCGTAATAATAGGTTAAAAGGTTCAGCGTTCAGGGTTTAAAGGTTTGAGGGTCAGGATTTATACGCCTTTGCAACAGGTTATTGAGTAACATATGTTTCAAGGTTTTGGCTTTAGAAGTTCTATTTTAGATATTTTAGGTGGGGAATAAATCCCAATGTTGTTGACTTAGTGGCATAGCATTTTTCTTTGCCTTGCCACAGACCATCTGTTTATTTTTCTTTTAGTAAATCTTGGTTGAGATGGTCGTTTATTTGGAGACG
>JASFHE010000784.1:0-3196 GCA_050123415.1 Desulfobacteraceae bacterium
TCTGGTCAGCAATATAAAGATTGAAACCGGATTGATGTTTTCTGAATTCGGAACAAAGAACAATCTTGTGATAGATAGTGACAAACTCCTGGAAAACCTCCACCCAATACAGGAAAAAAACAATATTCCTAAATCCCGGATCCTGATCAATGAGGATGATGAATATGCGTTCCCGAATTTTTCTGTGGAAATGGAGACCGGGACCGGCAAGACCTATGTTTATCTGCGTACTATATTTGAACTGAACCGGAAATATGGTTTTAAGAAATTTATTGTTGTTGTCCCTTCAGTTGCCATTCGTGAGGGTGTCCTTTCTTCAATAGGTTTGATGGATGAACATTTCAGAGGATTGTATAATAATACACCCTTTGATCATTTTATTTATAACTCTAAAGACCTCAGCAAGGTGAGGCAGTTCGCAGTAAGTAATGAAATACAGATTATGATCATCAATATCCAGGCATTTCAGAAGGATGCCGGAGATGTTGAAGATCCATCCCTGCTTGCAGAGGAACAGCGTAAAAAGCTAAATATTATTCATCAGGAGCAGGACAGGATGTCGGGTAGAAGGCCTATTGATTTTATCCGGTCTACAAATCCTGTGGTAATTATTGATGAGCCTCAGAGTGTTGACAGTACGTCAAAATCAAAAAGGGCCATTAAAACCCTCAAACCTCTTTTCTGCCTCAGGTTTTCAGCAACACACATCAATCCTTATAACCTTTTATACAAACTCGATCCTATACGTGCCTATGACATGAAACTGGTCAAACAGATTGAAGTTGACTCGATTCTTTCGGAAGGCAGTGTTAGTGATGTTTATATTCGTCTTGATAAAATAGGCTATGCATCGGGTGCCAAGACACCGCACGCAAAGGCCACAATTTATGAAGATAAAAACAGTGTACCTAAACCTAAATCTATAACTCTGAAACAGGGAACTGACATAAGCACCCTGACCAATCGACCCGGATATGATGGCTATATAGTAACCAATATTAATGCCGAAGAAGGTTTAGAACACGTGGAGTTTGCAAACGGCAAGATCCTTGAACCGAAGCAGGAGCAGGGAGGTATTGGTGATGAAATGCTCAAGGCACAAATCTTTCAGTCAGTTGAAGAGCATTTTAAAAAGGAGAAAAAGTATAAAGACAGGGGAATAAAGGTTCTCACACTCTTCTTCATAGACAGAGTAGATAATTACCGGTGGTATGATGATGACGGTAATCAGCATAAAGGAAAACTCGCACAATGGTTTGAAGAGGCATACAACAATATAGCTGCAAAGCCTTTATATAAAGGTGTTCTTTCTTTTAAAGCCGAAGAAGTGCATAACGGCTATTTTTCGGTTGATAAAAAAAAGGGGAAGATTGTCGGGTTAAAAGACTCTTCAGGTGCAACAAAGGCGGATGAAGAGACCTATGAAATAATCATGAGAGACAAGAAAAGGCTCCTTTCCATGGAAGAGCCTTTGAGATTTATCTTCAGTCACTCCGCACTAAAGGAAGGCTGGGACAATCCCAATGTGTTCCAGATTTGCACCTTAAGGGAAATGGGAACAGACAGGGAAAGACGACAGACACTTGGAAGGGGACTTCGATTGCCTGTAAACCGAGACGGTGCTAGGATATATGATAACAACATCAATAAACTGACAGTTATAGCAAGTGAATCCTTTGAAGAATATGCCAGGGGATTGCAGGCGGATATTGAAAGGGATCTTGGCGGTGACTTTAAATTCGGCAGAATAGAAAAAATCGTCTTTGCCAGATTAGTTACTGTGGATTCGGAAGAGCCCATAGGACAGGAAGAATCCGAACGCATTTGGAAGATCCTTCAGGAAAAAGGATACCTGAATGAAAAAGGTGACATTACAGATAAATTTGTGCCGGAACAAAAAGGATTCAGGTTGGAATTGAATGACGAACTGGCACCCCTGGCCCCTGAAATAACAGACATAATGAAGAGATATATCTTTAAGAACAGGATAGTGAATGTCAGGGATCGCCGAAAACTGAAATATAACAAGAGAATCGAACTTAATGAAGACTTCAAAACCTTATGGGATAAGATTAACAAAAAGACACGTTATTCAGTGGAATTCGATACTGAAGAGCTAATTGAAAAATCGGTCCGCGCACTAAAAAAAATAGATAAGATCAGGCCTGTAAGTCTTTATATTGAAAAAACAGGCATGGATATTTCTTCAGCCGGTGTTGAGGCAGGTCATGTGCTTGATACAAGGATGGAATATGTGAAATCATTTAAGGTGCTCCCTGATATCCTTGCCTTTTTGCAAAGGGAGACTGAACTGACAAGAAGCACCCTGACTTCAATACTAATAAAATCCGAAAGACTTGGTGAGTTCACAATCAACCCGCAGTCATTCATGTCACAGACAGCAAAGATCATAAAAAGGGCATTGAATGATATGGTTGTAGATGGAATCAAATATGAACAGATAAAGGGCCAGATATATGAGATGCGCCTTTTTGAAGAGGAAGAGATCGAGACGTA
The DNA here is from genome assembly GCA_050123415.1 of Desulfobacteraceae bacterium. Taxonomy (GTDB): domain Bacteria; phylum Desulfobacterota; class DSM-4660; order Desulfatiglandales; family HGW-15; genus JAAZBV01. The sequence goes on from JASFHE010000784.1 coordinate 2,518, forward strand.
TCTTACACGGCTTTATGAAGTCCGGAACAGAGACAAGACCGTGTATGATTATGTTGAAATAGACGGGGATTCATCAATTGAAAAAGAGGTGGCAGAGAGGCTTGATTCAAATGAAAATATAAAATTTTTCTGCAAACTTCCAAAATGGTTTGTCGTCCCCACACCGGTTGGCAATTATAATCCTGACTGGGCAATAGTAACAGAGCATGATCACAAGCTTTACCTGGTAGGTGAAACAAAGGCCACCATCGACTCTGAAAAATTAAGGGAGACAGAAAATAACAAAATAGAATGCGGACGGGCTCATTTTGATGCAATCGGTGTCCCTTTCAGAGTTGCGACTAATGTGCGTGATCTTACTGCAGGATAGTCAACCTTTATGCATTTGAATACTAGAATACTTAAATGTTAAGGAGTGAAATATGCGAACAACAGTCGAAATATCAGACAGACATCGAAGCGCTTTGCTTTCTCTTGCCGCTCAAAAAGGTTTGCGAGGATATTCTAAATTAATTGAGGAGGCAATCGACTACTATATTGCCAGCCAATTAAATTCCACCGGGATTAAAAACAACGTCCTTGCCATGAAAGGAAGCTGGAAAAAAGATTCTGCACAGATTAAAACCAATATTGACGAGCTAAGAAAAAATTGGAAAAAATTATAATTGCCGACACCGAT